>DASQ01000064.1 GCA_002503885.1 Methanoculleus marisnigri
TAGCAGGTGACGGATAAGCGCCATAGAGCCTGTGGACTTGCCTCAGTAGAGGAAGGATGAAGCAGGAAGCCCCGTCCATCAGGGCGGGGTAGTTCACATCTGAGATTTACCCCTCTGTCCCGGCGGTGATCAGGTTCAGTGCGGGATCGTTGCAGGGAACGGAACCCGGGAGGTGCGCGCCGGCCGTGCAAGAGAACCCTGCCAGTCCGAAGAAGGACGTGCAGTTCGTCGACAGAGCCATCTTCTTCCAGAACCTCTTCTACCCTATCCACCCGGCGGAGCGAGGTTGAAGAGTGCCCTCGCCCCGGACGACCGACTGCCTCAAGAGCAACTGGCCGTTCACGGGAGCCTTCACGGTGAGGAGCAGCAGGTGAGAGGTCTCCTGCCGGGAGCCCGCGGTAGAGGACGGTTGCCGGAGCCCCGCCGTGCTGCCTCCTCCGTCATGGGATCACCCCCTCGGGGAGTTCCTCCGCCTCCGGCAGCAGGGGGAGATCAGTCTCCACGGACCACCCGGGGTGCAGCAGCGCCCCGGTATAGGCACACCCGGCAATCCAGGAGAGGTCGCGCTCATCCTTCACCCAGTCGAGCAGATGCACCTCAACGCCGCCTCGGATCCTGTCCAGCAGCTCCCGGTATACCGGGCCGGGGCTGCCGCGGAGATCGTAACCGATCCGGTCGGGAGCGTGGGGGTCGTCGCCCTCGCCCCGGACGATGACCGCGGCTCCCTCCCGCTCCAGGGTTATCGTCCAGTGTGTCATCCCACCTCTCCGGCACTATTCATCCCCATCTCCGACAACCTCCCAGCGGCCACCCTTCTTTGGACCTACCCGTTTGAGCTGACCTGCCCGCTTCAGTTGCTGGATCTGCCATTCAATCCCTTTGGGTGTGATACCGATCTGCTCTGCGAGCTCATTCGTGCTGATAGATGGGTTGGCTGCGATTAGGGCCAGGATCTTATCCCTGGTTTTTTCCCTAGTTTCTTCCCTAGGTTTTTCCCTAGGTTCGCTGGTACCTCTACCCTGGACCCGGCGGATGATGGTCTGAAACCCATCACTGACGGCAAACTCCGGCTCCGGCAGCCCGGCCTCAGCACAGTGTCGGATCATGTCCCGCGTCCCCGTGCCCATCCGCTCGATGTAGCCCGTCAGGTACATCGGTTCGGCGAGGAGCGGGTTGCCCGGCACCGACCCGTGGGCCTGCCGGAGTTTTTCGAGGGTCAGGGACGGCGGGAGCCTGCCCGGGTTCCAGATCTCCAGGCGGTCTGCAAAGAGCATCACCTGCACGCTGCCGTTGCTCGTGTAGTCACGGTGGGCGACCGCATTGACGATCGCCTCTGCCACCACCTCTTTGGGGATCTCATAGCGCACCGGCGCCTGCGGGCCGGCCTCGCGGGTGCCGACCGAGAGGGCGATCTTGCTCAAGACGAAATCCACCGCCGCGTCCACAAGATCGAAGACCGTGCCCTTGTAGACCTGGTAGGACGGGATCGGTTTGGCGACTTCGGTGCCGTGGAAGTGGGCGCACTTGATCTCGGAGGAGATCAGGAACCGCTGCGGCTTTTGTCCAAAGAGGAGGACCGCCGCGTTTGTCACCTTTCCGTCATCGAGCAGGTTCAGGTGCTCCAGCAGTTCAGCGGGAGAAGCATCCCCGGCGAGGGGGAACCGGCGGGTCGCTCTGGCCGTGCGGAGGAACCACGCCATACGCTCAGGATCCAGGTCATCGGGCGTCGCCTTCGTGCACGGGGCCGCGTCGAAGGGGCCGGAGTGAATGAGCTGCTTCTCCACCAGGTACTCGACTAGCGCCGCATACAATCCGGTGACCAGTTCTGAGGGAGTGCTGAACCGCTTCCGGATCAGACCCGCCTGTGCTCTGCCGACGAGAGCACGCATCTTTGGGTGGCGGGCCTCGTCATTTGTGCCCCTGACGTAGATGAGCCGGTACTTCCCTTCGGCGGTGGCGAGATCGAACTCCCGCTCGGTCGGCGAGAGACCCTCGGTGTTTTCAGAGCCGTAGTCGTTCCCGAACAGCCCGACGTAGATATCGCAGCGCCGGACCTCGTCGAGGTACAGGTCGTCCGTGCGGCGATCGGCGGCCGGGACGTCCTCGAAGAGGAAGACCTCGAAGAACCGCCGCATCAGTGCATCGCCTCGCAGGTAGTCGCGGAGGGCCGCCCGCTCCCCGGCAAACTCCTTCTGCACGCTGCTGATGAAGATTCGGACGGGGGTCATGCCGCAGCTCTTATAGATGTTCCCAGACGAGTCCGAGCTCTGATTGTTTCGACTGCCATGTCTCCCCTCTATATGCCTCTGATTTCTTTCTGAGTATTATCCCGGCAGTCAACTACCCCCGGTTAAAACCGGGGGCTTGCAGCGGGACCCCTTGTGGGGCACAGGGCTGCAATTTAATCGGTGCGAAGGTTGACGGTTCAAAAGACGTCCTTATTCGCACGGGCCGGTTGACGCGGCCCCTACCGATTATCCGTGGAACCACGGAATCACCGGCTACCTTTCGTAAATGGTTCAGAGCGCCGTTGACATCGGCGTTGATCAGGGTGCCCAGAGCACTCCGGTACAGTCCTCGCTTGATCCGCCGCTTCCTCCCATAGGGCGGTTTTCGGATCGGGTCGAGCGCGAGAGCGTCCACCTGCGAGGTGTATGCCTCGGAGTGCGAGTCATCGAACCGGATACCATACCCCTCGCACTTGCTCTTCAGCTTCTGCCGGAACTTGTGGAAGGG
>DASQ01000108.1:0-38043 GCA_002503885.1 Methanoculleus marisnigri
GAGGGGGAGACCCCCTCCCCGTCAGCCCCACCCCCGCGAGGCGATATCCCCACGGTCCACTTGCAGGGGCATGCCCGGGGTGATTCCTCGTCCCGGGTCGATGCTTCCATATTCATGCCCTATTCAACAGAACTGAAATTTCGTAGTTTCGCGTGAAGCAATCCATGGTGCAGATCGGGATATGGTCCCACACAGAAGGCAGGCCGTGAGGGATGCGAAGGGCGGGAAAGGAAATTCATCGAGTTAAATGACAACGAGTACTAGCGCGACAGAAGGATACATAAGATACCGGCAAACCGCCGGCGAAAGAAAAAAAGTTTAGCCGAAGAGGGCGCCGAGACCGGCCATGCCGCTCTCTTCTTCCTCTTCCTTCTTGGACTCTTCCTCTGCCTCTTCCGCGGCCACGGGTGCAGCGGCTGCAGGGGCAGCGGCGGCTACAGCGGCGACAGGTGCGACGGCGGCCTTGCTGATGGCCTCCTCGATGTTCACACCCTCGAGTGCGGCGATGAGCGCCTTCACGCGGGCATCCTGGACGGCGACACCGGCCGCGTTCAGGACAGCAGTCACATTCTCTTCAGTTACGTCTTTGCCTGCGTTGTGCAGGAGCAGTGCAGCGTAGATATACTCCATAGTTCATTCACCTTTGGTTTTTTATAAATATTAGCCGAAGAGGGCCCCGAGACCGGCCATGCCGCTCTCTTCTTCCTCTTCCTTCTCCTCTTCCTCGGCTGCGGGTGCGACTGCTGCCTCTGCTGCGGCGGGTGCCGCAGCGGCTGCTGCCGAAGCTGCCTTCAGGGTCGCCTCATCGAGCTCGAAGCCGTGGTCTTGCGCCGCGAGCGCGACGACCAGCATCTCCCGCTGTGCCCGCCCGATGATCAGGTCGACGATGTCCTTCTCATAGATGCTCGCATCGACGCCCACGTTCCGGGCTTCGCGCACCGCCCTGCCGATGATGGCACTGACGGTCAGCGGGGTCGCGATGACGGCATTGACCGAGAGGTTGAACGCCTGCTGGGCAGCAAGCACGATGTTGTTGTAGTAGGCCTCTTCATCGATAGCGAGGAGGTCCGGCGTGAAGATGGTGTTCTTGTAGTATGCGGCCTGCAGGAGGAGACCGACATCCATCGGCTTGATGCCGAGTTTCACCAGGGCATCGGCAACCTTCTTACTGATGACCTCGCCCTTCTTCACGACCGTCTTCGTCTCACGAATCTTGACCTTTCCGCCTTCGATGGCTGCGGGAATACCCACCTGCTGAAGCTCGCCGACAATGGGGCCGGGCTTGAAGGTGGTTGGACCCTTCGGGACGACGATATCCTCCGGCGCAGTCTCGCCGGGCTTTGCCGCCATCTTCGTCTTGGTCTGTTCAAGCAGTTTGAAGAGCTTGAAAGGGTTCTCGTTCGTGAAGATCATGGCGCTCTGGCCCTCGGCGTGCTCGTTTAAAGCCGCGACATTGCCGCCGAGCTCGTTTAAGGCGTGCTCGATCAGCGTGTTCCGGGCCATCTTCACTCGCGCCGTACCGCGGAGGTTTCGCCGGATATGCTGGATCTGTGAGGCAGGAATGCCGTACATGTCCACAACGCCGACGAGCGTGTGCTCCGCGATACCGCGCTTGATCTCGTCTACTTCGTCCTTCTTCCACCTGGGCAGGTGGTGTGTGTAGAGTGCCATCAGATCACCCTCACTGCCGGCCCCATGGTCGTTTTCACGTAGACCGAGTGGATGTTCATCGTCCCGCTCTCCAGGACGGCCTCGACCCTCCGGAGAACCGCATCGATATTCTCTGCGATCTCAGTGGGCTCCATGCCGGAGGACCCGACCTTCGTGTGGAAGACTTTCTTGTCCTTCGTCCGGATCTTTACGGAACTTCTCAGGCGCTGAACGATGGGCCTGATATCCATTCCCTGCGGAATCGGCATAGGCATTCGCCCGCGCGGACCAAGTCTGACACCGAGGTAACGGCCGACGAGAGGCATCATTGCCGTCTCAGCAAGGAAGAACCGGTACTCTTCCGCCATCTTACGCGCTTCCCGGGGTTCTCCCCCGAGCCGCTCGATCTCCTCAGGTCCAATGATAAGTTCCACACCCGCATCTTTTGCCTGCGTGGTGATGTCGCCCTTCCCGAGAACTGCAATCCTGACGTTGTCAAAACCGTTCGGGAGGAGAATCGTCTCATCGATACGATTCTTGGGCTGGGACATATCAATGTTCTTGAGGTTGACGGTGATATCCACGCTCTCCTTGAACTTCCGTTCCGGAGCCTTCTCCAGTGCCGTCTTCACGGCTTTCTGTATACTGGTTTTATCAACCATCCTTTGCCTCCATAGTACACGACCTCATGATCTTCTATGGTTGTCTGACATCTATGCGACGAGCACGCTGTCGTATTCCCCGTCATTGATGGCCGAGATCATCTCGCGGGGTTTCTTACCCTCGACGGTGACACCGACACTCACGCACGTTCCAACGACCTCTTTGACTGCCGATTTAAGATCGTACGAGAGCATATCATCAAATTTCATACGGGCAATACGAACAGCGGCCTCCAGCGGCAGGTTTCCCGCCACCAAAGCACCCGGCTCTGTCGAACCCTTCGTGATACCGGCCTCTTTCATGACGAGAGCCGTGGTGGGCGGAATGCCCACTTCAATCGTGAAGTTCCGCTTATCGTCGACCGTGACCGTCACCGGTACTTGCATACCGTTGAAATCGACCGTCTTCTTGTTGATCTCTTCGACGACTGCCTTCACGTTGATACCGAGAGGTCCGAGCGCAGGGCCCAGAGGCGGACCTGCTGTTGCCTTGCCACCGGGTACTAATACCTCGACCGTTTCTGCCATACAAGTTCTCCAGCTTATTCCTCAGGGGAATAGTTGCCTGGGTTATCTAAGGTCATCGTAAGAGGATTTAAAGTATGGTGCCCCGGGGTTCTGCTCCGGCACCCCGGACCCCGCACGAGGAGATGTACCCAACCGATGCGAATCGTATCGTCGATGGTGCAACGACCCGTGCCCGGGCAAAAAGAAGAGTGAAGGGATATTGTTCAGTTGGCGTCTTCCGACCGCTCCACGACGCGGACGGAGTCGCCACGAACCGTGATCGGGATGGGGACCATACTCTCGTACAATTCGACCGTGATCTCTTCCTTCCCGGTATCGATACGCTTGACGACCGCCTTTTCGCCCTTGAACGGTCCGGCGACGATCTCGACGATGGTGCCCTCGGTGATGCCGCTGACCACCGGTTTGGGGACCAGGAAATGCTCAACCTCCGATAGAACGGTCGAGCCCTGCACCACCGCGCGCGCGTGGGGGATCAACTCGACCAGCTGCTCTATCCGGGCGATGGAGTCGGGGCTCTCCACAAGGACGTAGCCCTTCAGTTCCTCGGGAACCATGACAGCCATCACATGGATGTCTTTCTGCTCCCTCGTCACCTTCTCGATGTTGTCGGCTACCGTCCGCTCCTGCTTTGCGGTCGTCTTGATCGCGTATACTCTGTTTGCGCTCTCAGCCATATCCATCATTTGGGCAATACCAGCAGGATCTCGTATATAATAAAGCCGACAAGGCCGATGAGCATGATCCCGGCTGCCGCCACGATGGCGATCTTGGAGAACTCGTCGCGAGTAGGCGTCCGTGCCAGCTTCAGCACCCGCCAGTACTTCTTGAAGAGCTCCTCCTCGATCTTGAACGACTTTATTTCATCCAACGTCTCTTTATAATCCATCATACCGGCTCACTTCAGGAAGTCGATCTCAAACTGTTTCATCATGCGTGGCATACTCTTTTCGTTTCTCCCATATATTTGTGGTGACCGCACACCGGTGACCACGAGCAGCGTCCGCATTTTGCCCTGCATATCGGGGTCGACCTGTGCTCCCCAGATGATGCGGGCATCTGGGTCGATGCGGTCGTAGACCTCCTGAATGACGCCTTCAGCCTCAGACATCGTCATATCGGGTCCGCCGACCACGTTGACGAGTGCTGCGCTCGCCCCGGAGATATCGACGTCGAGCAGCGGGGAGCGCAGCGCCTTCTTGACCGAGTCGGCGGCTTTGTCCTCACTGTCACTCTCGCCCATCCCGATCATCGCGACGCCTCCCCGTTCCATGACGGTCCGAACATCGGCGAAGTCGAGGTTCACGAGCCCGGGCATCGTGATCAGCTCGGTAATCCCCTTGACCGCCCGCATCAGCACCTCGTCTGAGACCTTGAAGGCGGCGTGGAGGGGAAGGCGGGGCACGACCTCGAGCAGGCGGTCGTTGGGGACGACGATGACGGTATCCGCCACTTCGCGGAGCCTTTCAAGGCCTGCCTCGGCGTTCTGTCCCCGTATAGCGCCTTCAGCCGTGAACGGCAGGGTGACCACGGCGATGGTCAGTGCGCCCTCCTCCCGGGCGGACTTCGCGACCACGGGTGCAGAGCCGGTGCCGGTGCCGCCCCCGAGTCCGGTGGTGATGAAGACCATGTCGCACCCCTCGACGGCCCGCT
Source organism: Methanoculleus marisnigri (assembly GCA_002503885.1). Lineage (GTDB taxonomy): Archaea > Halobacteriota > Methanomicrobia > Methanomicrobiales > Methanoculleaceae > Methanoculleus > Methanoculleus marisnigri_B. The sequence goes on from DASQ01000108.1 coordinate 4,494, forward strand.
TGATCTCATCCTCGTTCTCGAGGGCCGCCTCTTCGCCGACCTGGGGGATCGAGCCCGCACCGAGGCCGCGGGTCCGCTGCCTTCCGATAAGAATACGAGTCTCCGCCCGGGTCCTGATGAGGTGCTGGGCATCGGTGTTGATGGCGATCAGCCGCGCCCCATTGATGCCTTCCTCCGACATCCGGGTGATCGTGTTCGAACCGCCGCCTCCGCACCCGACGACTGCGATCTCCGTCCGGAGCTCCATGAGGATATCCTCAAGATCCTTGTCGACCTCTATGGGCTCAGCAAAGCGCTGATCCTCTCGTGCCCGTGAAAGTGCCTCTTCTACGATGGATTTCATATGTATCTCTCCAATCCCGGGATATGTATCCGCTTCACGCTGGTTGTCTGCACTGCATCAGGTGTAATCCTTCGCCCCTCGATCTCGACCGCTTTCCCGCCGGCAAGCATGGCGAAGAGCGGCCCCCTGGGAACCCCGTGCCTGCGCGCTTTCTCGGGGTCGAACCGCACCTTCCGGAGGACGAGGTGATTACCGTCGATAACAGCGTCTTCACAGATAAGTAAGAGTTTTACGCACAGGGTAGTTATATCACTTGCGAGTTGGGACGACCCTTTTTCAAAGCAGATGAACGTAGATAAGACCTCTGTAGATCCTTTCGAGAGATGAGCGACCGGCAATTGATCGAGGCCATTGAGAAACCCGGATTTATCGTTTTTTACTGTTTCTTCGACCAGATCCGGGATAATCTGCACCGGAACAGGGGTCCCTTCTCCAGCTAGACCGTGGATGCGGATGCGTGACCCCGGAGCGATCTTTTCGGCGAGAGTCCTGACCCTGAGGTAGGTGGCCCATTCGAGGCCCGAGATCTCCAGGATCTCCGACTCGGAGAGGAGGAGGATTCCCGCATCGTCGAGCATCCGCTCGACCCGCCCGATCTGGTCGGTGGAGAGTGATTTTCTGTCGATGTAGGCGGCCACGGCACTGCTCGCCTCCTGCATCCTCCGGAGAAGATCGGGGTTGATGGCGCCGATCTGCCGGGTCGGCACGATGTGGCCGAAGGCACCCCGGGAAGAGAGCGCGATCCCGGTCTGCCGCACAGCGTAGTGGGTCCCGCCGAAACCGATGAGGTTGATCGTCTCCAGTGGCGCCGCTGAGAGGATGCTCTCCGCCACCGCCCTCCCGGCGGCCGGGTCGGCCCATTCCGTGGCGGTGGATCCGATCTCGACGAAGAGCGACGGTGTCGCGAGCGCCGTCGGGCCGTGGTGCGTCACCTCGTAGGAGACCCGGTAACCCTCCGGGGCCCGGACAGCGAGATTTCGCAGGATAGCGTGCATCCACAGGGGGGCTGCCGGCACGAGCGTTCCCGGCTCCCCACCGAGGTCGGCGGTCTCGTAGTTGCCGGTCACGTGCACCGTCAGGGCGGGCGTCGGCTGCGCACTCGAGTGCCGGGAAATGAAAATAATGAGATCGGCATCGACCTCCCGGTCGATCCGGTCCTGGTAGATCAGCCTTCCTGCGACCTCGTAAAACGTCAGCGTATGGTGGTCCGCAAGCGGCCACCGTCTGTCTCCCGCGAGCAGGGTCCGGAGGTGGTCCCGGATGTTCTGCCCCGCAACGTCCACTCTCGAGTTAATCAGCGCGACCCGCATCTGTACATACATGGGTGAGCGGTATGCTAAATGGTAGTGCTTGACTGGCGCGATAGTAAATCCTATCTTCCTGCAGACAGACCATGTGAGTACTATGGACGAAGAGAAGATACAGAAAGCATTCGAAGCGTACGGCATAACGGACGAGATCACCTGCCCGCAGGCGTTCGAGATATCGGAGAAGTGCGATATCCCGAAGATGGATATCGCCCGGTACTGCAACCAGCGCGAACCGAGAATTAAGTTCCGCGGCTGCCAGCTGGGCTGCTTCAGATGAGCCTCTTCCTCGAGGTCGTTTCCGTCAGCGAGGCCGTAAAGGCGGTGCAAAAGATCGCACCCCTGCCCGGGTGCGAGGAAGTCCCGCTCGAAGACGCCCTCCACCGGGTCCTCGCAAGGGACGTCCCTGCCGATATCGACATCCCGGGGTTTGACCGCTCGACGGTCGACGGTTACGCGGTCGCCGCGGCCGAGACCACCGGGGCCTCCGAGGCTATCCCGGCGATGCTCCAGTGCCGGGGCCGTGTCGGGATGGGGAGCGCTGATGCGGAGAGTGTCTCCCCGGGGTCGTGCCTCTATGTTCCCACCGGCGGCGCTCTCCCCGGGGGTGCGGACGCGGTGGCGATGATCGAGCACACCGAGCAGATCGGGGACGACATCCTGGTGCATCGCCCGGTGGCACCCGGCGAGAACGTGGTCTTCCGGGGTGAGGACTTCAAGGCCGGAAAAGCGGCCCTGGAGCGGGGCCGCGTGCTTTCGCCCCGGGAGATCGGCGTCGCCGCCGCGGTCGGCGCTGACCGGGTCACCGTGGTGACGATACCAAAGATCGGGATCGTATCCACGGGGAACGAACTCGTCCCGGTCGTCGAGACCCCCGGGCCGGGTGAGGTGCGGGACGCGAACTCCTACCTCGCCGGCGCCTTCGTGACGGAGCGGGGGTGCCACCCGGTCTACTTCGGGATTGTCAGGGACGAGCGGGCGGTACTGAAGAGAGCGGTCTCTTCGGCGCTTGAGCGGTGCGACGCGGTTCTGGTCTCGGGAGGGTCCTCGAAGGACGAACGGGACAACACCGCAGCGGTCATCGCAGAACTGGGCGAGGTGCTGGTGCACGGGATCGCCATCGCGCCGGGGAAACCCACCATCATCGGGATGGCGCGGGGAAAACCGGTCATCGGGCTCCCCGGCCACCCGGCCTCGGCTTTCGTCGTGCTCGTCGCCGTCGTCGACCACCTGCTCGCGGCGATGCGGCAGACCACCGTATCCCGGCGGACCATCCACGCGCGGCTGACACAGAACATCCCCTCCGCCCGCGGGCGGGAGGACTACGTCCGGGTCAGTACGCGCGAGGGCGAGGCCACCCCTGTCTTTGGGAAGTCGGGACTCCTCAACACCCTTGTGCAGAGCGAGGGGCTGGTGCGGGTCCCGGCGTCGAGCGAGGGGTTTGAGATCGGCGAGGAGGTGGAGGTGATCCTGTGGTGAAGCGCTACCTCTCGGTCATAACGCTTGCAGAGGCACTGGCGCTCGTGGAGCGCTCCTTTCCGGCAGTCCCGGGAATCATCCGCATCCCGGTGACCTCCGGCGCGGTCGGCAGGATCACCGCCGCGCCCATATTCGCCCGGTTCTCGGTCCCCGCCATCCACATCTCGGCGATGGACGGGATCGCGGCGAGGAGCGCCGATACCCGCGGGGCGAGCGAGCAGCACCCGGTGACCCTTCCGGATGCGGCGAGAGTCAATACGGGCAACATCGTCCCGCCCGGCTACGACGCGGTGATCATGATCGAGGACGTCTGGGTCGACGGCGAGACCTATACCATCCGAAAGCCGGTCAGCCCCTGGCAGCATATCCGCCCCGTCGGCGAGGATATCGGGGAATCCGAGATGATCCTCCCGTCATATCACCGGATCCGGCCGCCGGACCTGGGGGCGCTCGCAAACTACGGGGTCACGGACCTCGCGGTCCAGAACGTCCGCGCGGGCCTGATCCCCACCGGGAGCGAGCTGGTGCCGGCAGGCGTAATGCCCCCACCGGGGAAGGTCGTGGAGAGCAACACCCTGATGGCCGCGGCCGTCCTTGCGGAGGCAGGCGTGGAGACGCACCGCTACCCGATCGTCCCGGACGACTACGACCTGATCCGGGACGCCGTCCGCCTCGGCGTCGCTGAGAACGATATCCTGCTCGTCTCGGCCGGCTCGTCCGCCGGAACCCGCGACTACACCGCCGATATCATCCAGGACCTCGGCGAGGTGCTGGCGCATGGGGTCGCCATCAAACCGGGAAAACCGGTGATCATCGGCAGGATCGACGGAAAGCCGGTGATCGGTCTCCCCGGCTATCCCCTCGCGGCAGCGACCGTGCTCCGGGAGCTCGTCCTGCCGCTCATCGCCCGCTACGGCCTCCCCATCCCGCGACCGGAGGACGTCGCCGCGCGGCTGACAACAAGCCTCCAGTCGGACATCGGGACCGACGAGTTCGTCCTCCTCTCGGTGGGGAGGATCGGTGAACGCTGGGTGGCGGTGCCGCAATCGCGGGGCGCGGGCGTCCAGATGAGTGCAGTGCGGGCAAACGCATACCTGCAGATCCCGGCACGGAAAGAGGGTGCCGAGGCCGGGGAGACCGTGAACGTCCGGCTCACCGTCCCCCGTTCCGAAGCGGAGGAGGCGGTGCTCGTCACCGGCAGCCACGACCCGGCCCTCGACTATCTGGCTGACCGGGTGAGACCGCGCGGCGTCGAGGTACACTCCACCCATGTCGGGAGCATGGGCGGGGTGATCGCGTTAAAGAAGCAGGAGTGCCACGCGGCCCCCATGCACCTCCTCGCCCCCGACGGCACCTATAACACCCATTACCTGGAGCGTTACATGCCCGGCGCCGACCTTGCCCTCCTCTGCGTGGCAGAGCGGCAGCAGGGGGTCATCTCCCGCGACGGGCTAACATTTGACGATCTGCCCGGGCGGACGTTCGTCAACCGGCAGAAGGGGTCGGGGACCAGGGTGCTCCTTGACCACTGCCTCGCAGAGCGCGGTATCGACCCGGCGTCCATCCCCGGATACGGTCGCGAGGCGACGACCCACCTTGCGGTGGCCCTTGCAGTCCGGACCGGGGAGGCGGACGCAGGGATGGGGGTTTACAGCGCCGCAAAGGCGCTCGGTCTCCCGTTCGTCCCGGTGGCGACAGAGCGCTACGAACTCGTGATGCATCGCGCGATGCTCGACGACCCCCGGATTGCAGCCCTCGTCGAGACGGTCTCGTCGGAGGCGTTCAAGCAGATCCTCCAGGACCTCGGGGGCTACGAGACGGACGAGACAGGCGTCCTGCGCGAACTGCGAGGATGACCGCCTCCTCGGGGGTGGCGCAGGCCATCACCCCCTCTATCTTCCAGGTAAGGAGGCCAAAGACCGGCTTACCGGTCTTGAGGCTGACTGCGATCTCCGAGAGCGTCCCGTAACCTCCCCCGACGGCGATCACCGCGTCCGCCGAGTGAACGAGGACAACATTCCTCGCGTGGCCCATGCCGGTGCGGATCACGACGTCGAGATAGGCGTTGCCGTCCCCGGTGTCCGGAAGGATGCCCACCGTCGTCCCGCCGGCCTCTTTTGCCCCCCTGCAGGCGGCCTCCATCACCCCGCCGAGGCCGCCGCAACAGACGGTCTCGTGATTGCCGGCGATGAGGTAGCCGATAGTCTCTGCCGCCTCGGACTCTTCGTCGGAACAGTCCCCTCTTCCGATGACTGCGATCTGCATGGGGGAGAGTCGTGCGTTGCCTATAAAGACCTGACCGGGGTTGCTCCTGCGATGCCGGCAGTCGCAACCCGCACCTCTGGCGCCTTCACTCCATTACCTGCACCTTTAATGCTCGAACTCCTTCCCCAACGGGGAAGTCATCTCGATCGGAATGTCGCACAAAACGCTTTGTCCCACGAGAACAAACGGTACAGGAGAGTGTAAATATGAGGGATTTGCGGTGAAAGAAGTCACCAGCAGTTATAACCCGCGCGAGATCGAGGCGGGAGTCCAGGATTACTGGAAGAGGGAAAATACCTATGCACGCGTCCAGGACCTGAGGAAGGATGGAAAAGCATTCTTTTTCGTCGACGGGCCGCCGTATACCACGGGCCACATCCATCTCGGCACCGCCTGGAACAAGATCATAAAAGATGCCATCCTCCGGTATCACCGGATGCGGGGTGCGAACGTCATCGAGCGGGCCGGGTACGACATGCACGGTCTCCCCATCGAGGTGAAGGTGGAGCACCAGCTCGGGTTCACCTCCAAGAAGGATATCGAGGAGTACGGCATCGCCGCATTCATCGAGCAGTGCCGGACGTTTGCGGTGACGCACATGGAGATCATGAGCGACCAGTTCCGGCAGCTCGGTGTCTGGCTCGACTTCGACAACCCCTACCAGACCATTGATCCGGGCTACATCGAGTCCGCGTGGTGGGCTATCCAGCGGGCCGACGAGCGTGGGCTCCTCGAACGCGGCCACCGGGTCGTGAACTGGTGCCCCCGGTGCGAGACGGCGATCGCCGATTCGGAGGTGGAGTACTGGGACGAGACCGACCCCTCCATCTTCGTCAAGTTCCCGGTCGTCGGGCGCGAGAATGAATTCCTGGTGATCTGGACGACGACACCCTGGACGCTCCCGGCGAACGTTGCGGTGGCGGTCAACCCCGCGTTCACCTACGCGCGGGTGCGGGCGAAGAAAGACGGCGGCGAAGAGGTCCTCTGGATCGCCGATGAACTCATCGAGCCCGTCCTGAAGATGGGCCGGTACCAGGACTTCACCGTCCTCGAACGACTGAGCGGGAGCGACCTGGTCGGGATGGAGTACGCGTCCCCGCTCGCCGGGCACGTGCCGCACCAGGCGGAGATCCGGCACCGGGTCGTGGCGGCCGACTATGTCACGCTCGAGAACACCGGCCTCGTCCATATCGCCCCCGGGCACGGATGGGACGACTACCTGGTCGGCATCCGCGAAGGGCTTGAGGCCTTCTGCCCGGTCGACGCCGGCGGGTGTTTCACCCCGGCGGCCGGGGCATTTGCGGACATGTACGTCCGGGACGCAAACGACGTCGTCATCGACGCGCTCGGCGGCTATCTCCTCGCCAGGCGGACGATCACTCACCGTTACGGCCACTGCTGGCGGTGCAAGACCCCCATCATCTACCGGGCGACGGCACAGTGGTTCCTGAAGGTCACCTGCATACGCGACTCGATGCTTGAGGAGATCGCGAAGGTAAAGTGGTACCCCGAGTGGGCGGGAAGCGCCCGGTTCCACGATTTCGTCAAGGAGTCCCGTGACTGGTGCATCTCCCGGCAGCGCTACTGGGGTATCCCCATCCCCATCTGGCACTGCGACCGGTGCGACGGTTACACCGTCATCGGCACCGTCGCCGATCTCGAGGAACGGTCCGGGACAAAGATTGCCGACCCTCACCGCCCCTACGTGGACGCGGTCACCATCCCGTGCTCCTGCGGCGGGGAGATGCACCGGGTAGCCGACATCTTCGATGTCTGGTTCGACTCGGCGGTCGCGTCATGGGCGACCCTCGGGTTCCCCCGGCAGCGTGAGGCCTTCGACCGTTACTGGCCGGCGGACTTCATCACCGAAGGGCAGGACCAGACCCGGGGCTGGTTCTACTCCCAGCTCGGGGCGAGCACCGTGGCGTTTGGCCGCGCTCCCTACAAGAGCGTCCTGATGCACGGGTTCGCGCTTGACGCCGAAGGGCGCAAGATGAGCAAGAGCGTCGGGAACGTAGTGACCCCCGAAGAGGTGATGAACCAGTTCGGCGTCGACGTCCTCCGGTTCTACGTCCTCTGGGCGAACGCCCCCTGGGACGACCTGAAGTTCAACTGGGATGGCGTGAAGACCATCCACCGGGCGCTCAACATCCTCTGGAACGTCTACCGGTTCCCGCTCCCCTATATGGTCCTGGACTCGTTTCAGCCGGCATCCGGGGAGACCGATCGATGGGACGGGTCGTTCGTCCGGTCTCACATCCGGGATATGCCCGAAGAGGACCGCTGGATTGTCTCGCGGGTAAACACGCTCATCCGGACACTCGACGAGGATATGCAGGAGTATCACCTTCACCGGGAGACCCGGGCGCTCGCCGCCTTCGTCCTCGAGGACCTCTCCCGCTGGTACGTGCAGCTCGTCCGGCCCCGGATGTGGCTCGATGAGGACTCACCGGAGAAGCGGTATGCCTACGAGACCTCCTACTACGTCATGCGTCGCTTGATAGCGCTCCTCGCGCCGTTTGCCCCCCACATCACCGAGGAGATCTACGGCAACCTCCGCCAGGAGGGGGACCCGGAGAGCGTCCATATGCTCGACTGGCCGGAGGCAGACGACCTCCTGGTCGATGCGCATCTCGAGGCCGATATGGAGGTCATCCGATCGTTCGACGACGCGGTCGCCACCGCCCGGCAGGCCGGGAGACGGAAACTCCGCTGGCCGGTTGCGGAGACGGTGGTCGTCACCGAAAGCGTTGACGTGAAGGCAGCCCTCGAGGACTTAAACACCCTCGCCCTGAACCGGGCGAACACCCGGACGGTCAGAGTCGCCTTCGGGACATGGGACCGCATCCTCTGGCAGGCCGAGCCGGTGATGCGGGCCATCGGCCCGGAGTTCGGCAGGGAGGGGCCGAAGGTGAAGGCCCTGATCGAGCAGGCGGACGGCACCGTCCTGAAGGCGGCTATCGAGCGGGAAGGAAAGGCCGAACTCGACGGCTACGAGATCACCGCGCGCCACGTCACCTTCGCCGAAGCCCTCCCCGAGGGTGTCTTTGCGGCCCCCATGAAGGACGCGACCGTCTACGTGGATGTCACCCTCACGCCGGCGCTGGAGGCCGAGGGTTACGCCCGCGAGGTGATCCGGCGGATCCAGGAGATGCGCCGCCAGCTGGACCTGAACGTCGACGACTTCATCATCGCGGCCGTTGATGTCGCCGACGAGCGGGTGGCCTCGCTTATCAAAAAAGAGGAGTGGCAGAAAGAGATCGCCGGAGAGGTGCGGGCGGCAGCCCTCACCGTCCGCCACACCGACGGAGAGAGACCCGCAGAGCCCTTTGCGCTCGAGAAGGACTGGGATGTGGAAGGCGTGCAGATGCAGATCGGCATCTCACGCGCCGGTGAGTGACCGGATCAGCGCCGCCCCTTCAACGGTTGAGAAGAGGGGCGTCTCCTCCGGCTCCCGGATACAGGTTCGCGCGGTCTGGACGGTCTCCCCCGTCATGGGGTTATACCCCTCTTTTATGCACTCTTCACGGTAGAGAAGCGTCCCCCGCCGTTGCCAGGCCGGCGTTGCCGCCAGGTTGACGCCCCGCTCAAACATCATCTCGTGCATCGCCTCGGACTGCAGCCCCCGGAGCGCGGCGGCGGCCTCCCGGGAGCTCATTCCCTCGCTGACCAGCGCGCTCTGGCAGTAGGCGTTGATGTGGTTTCGCCACGCCTCGTTCTGCCGCGAGATAAGGTACTCGACCGCAAACTCCTCTGTTGCGGGGATGGTCCGGGCATCAAACGCAAGGGGGTTGGCGCACCCAAGCTTGATCGTCAGCACGCTCGCCGCAACCGCGGCAGTCACGGAGTCGATCTTCTCCACCCGTCCGGAGAACGGCAGCGTCTTAAAGTAAAGGCTGATCTCGTCGGAGAAGGTGTAGGCGAACGCAGGCGTAAGACCGCTCTCGGTGAGAAGGTAGCGGCAGACCGACCGCATGCTCGCGCAAAAAGCAGGATCGAACGGCTTTTTGAGATCGAGCGCACGGGCAAGACGGTGAAAGGCCCGACCGTCGAGCCTGACGAAAACGGGGGGGAAAATGGTGAGATTCGAGAAGATCTCACGGTCTCTGGCGTCCATATTCTATCGGTAAGGATCCCGGGATAGGCCGGAGATCATAATTACGCTTCTTTTGCCGGGGACTTGAAGATCCCGGGGATGTGGCGGACGATGACGATATCTCCGATGCTCTTTACGATGCGGAAGGGTATCTGCAGTCCTGCGTAGCCCTTCACCTCTCCGATCTCGGGATTGAGCTCGCCGATTGCAAGGGAGGCGATCTTCTTCTGGTCCACATCGAGAACGACATCGTCAACGTTCCCGATAAAGACGGCCTTATCAGTATAGACGCGCAGTCCGAACATCTCTGTGATCTGTGTTTGCATCGGTATCCTCTGAAGGTATATTACTATAAATGATAAAAAGATACTCCTTCTCATGGAAGCGTCGCTACAGATCGGGAACCTGGCCGGGATTCCGGTCAAACTGCACTGGAGTTTTCTCCTGGTGATCCCTCTCTTTGCATGGATCATCGGGAGCCAGATCCTGCTCACGACCGAGTTGATCGAGACTCTCTTCGGTGTTCCTATCAACCCGACGCTGATTACGGCGGGATTCAACCCCTACATCCTCGGGGCCGTTGTCGCGCTCGGCCTCTTTGTCGGTGTCTTCATCCACGAGATGGCCCATTCGCTCATCGCGAAAGCAAAGGGAATCAAGATCCACAGCATCACGCTCCTCATCCTCGGAGGTGTCTCCCAGATGGAGGAGACGATGCCGGACCCAAAGGTGGAACTCCCCATGGCACTCGCAGGCCCGCTGACGAGCCTTGCGGTCGGCCTGATCTCCGGTGCCCTGGTCTACGTCTTTGCGGCGGTCGATCTGGATCCGGGCGTCGCCGGGGTTCTGGTCTTCACCTTCGGCTACCTCGGTCTCTTAAATATCCTGCTCTTCGGGTTCAACCTTCTCCCGGCGTTCCCCATGGATGGGGGGCGCGTGTTGCGGGCCTGGCTCGCCAAAAGGATGCCGCTCTCCCGCGCGACCCGGATCGCCGCCGACGTAGGAAAGGGGTTTGCCGTCCTCTTCGGGATCGTCGGGCTCCTGCTCTTGAACCCCATCCTGATCATCATCGCCTTCTTCATCTACATCGGGGCGAACCAGGAGGCCACGTTCCTCCGCTACAACATCCTGCTGCAGGACGTCACCGTAGCGGACGCGATGAGCACCCCGGTCGCCACCGTAGAACCGACAATGCCGCTCCCCCGGTTGGTTGAGATGATGTACGAGACAAAGCACCTCGGCTTTCCCGTGGTGGAACGGGGTTCGCTCGTCGGGATCGTCGCCCTCGCCGACGTCCACAAGATCTCGCCGGCCGACCGGGAGGCGATGCAGGTGCGGGACGTCATGACTAAAAACCCGACCACCCTCCCGCCATCGGCACCGCTCATCGATGCGCTGAGGATCATAACGGGCCAGAATATCGGGAGGGTACCGGTGGTCGCAGACGATACGCTGGTCGGGATCGTCACCCGGACGGACGTGCTCCGGGTGATGGAGCTGCGGGAGGAGAGGTAGGGGGCTCCGTTCCGATCGGAACATCGCATAACCCCACGCACGGCTTTCGAGGGGGTATCGCCACGCACTGCCCGCCCCCGGGGGGGACGGAACGACTTCCCCGCAGGGGAAGGAGTTTGAGCACCGAAGGTGCGAGTGAGGAGCGCGAAGCGCGAAGCGCGGGCGGTGGAGGGTTACAGATATGCCCAATGCGATGGAGACAGGGGAGGGGGGCGTGCCCCCTCTCCCCGTCAGCCCCACCCCCAATGGCGATATCCCCACAGTCCAGTGTACCGGGCTTTTCCATCGAGTAGGTTGCTCAGGTCTTTGTAGCCCTGAATGAGTTCTCCCAACTACGCCTCATGTTCCGGCAGGTTGCAGTTGCTCAGGATCGAGATTTTCAGAACCTGTTGAACCTATTCCCACGAGCGCAGGACGGGAAGATCGGAGTTCAAGCACCACCAGGTGCAAACACGACTCCCTGAAGAAGCAACAGCCAGCACAGGGCATCCCCCCCTAAAACCTCATCACGTCCTCGATCCCAGTCTCCCCGGCGACCGCCCGGAACTCTTCAAGGCTTCCAAAAGGCCGGCGGGCGGCGATGGTTGCGGCCCTCTTCTTACCGACGCCCGGGATCCACCGGAGCGCCGCTACCGGCAGGGCGTTGACCTCCACCGGGCAGGGGAGGGCCGTCACCGACCGCATCCCCCAGTCCACCACGACAGTGTCGAGCACGGTCCGCGCCGGGAGTTCGAGGGGTATCCCGACCAGGATGGGGTATGAGCCCATCTGCCGCCCGAATGACAGTTTCCCCGGGATCTCGACGACGACACTCGAAAGGATGGTGCCGGCGGGAAAGACCCGGCGGAGCATCGGCTCGTCGAACTGCGTCCGGGCCCACTCCTTGAAGGCCCGGAACCGGGAATCGTGCTTCCCGAGGGTGTTCTCGTCGTAGGCCGCCGTCCCTTCAAACGGCATCAGCTGCCGGATGTTCACCCGCCGGACGAGAAGACTGGCATCGAGCACCCGCTTAAGAAACGCCTCGTTCAGATCGAAGGTCGTTGCCGTCTCCCCCGCGAGACCGACGATGAAGTTTAAGCCCGGCAGGAGTTCCGGGACGCCCCCCGTCCGCTTTCCGCCGACATCGTTCACGATCTCGATCGCGCGGAAGACGTCGTCCGGCATGGCCTTGAGGTTGTTTGCCGCGACAACCGCCGGATCGGCGGTCTCCATACCGAAGGCCGCGGTGTCGCCGGGAGTGTGGCCGGCCACGATTGCCGCGAGCGCCGCCCGGGCTGCGTCCTCGTGGTGGGCGATGGTGCCCGGGTTGATGTTGTCGATGTGCAGGGTTTTGAGGTCCGGGGCGTTTGCCCTGATGGACGAGAAGAGTTCCTCAAGCACCTCCGGGCGCGGGACGGGGAACTCCCCGCCGGGACTCTGGTAGGCAAGGAGGTCCGGCTGTCGGCCGAGTCTGAAATGGCAAGCACCCGCCGCACGGAGCGACGCCACCTCCTCTGCAATCCCCTCGATGCTGCGGTAGCGCGGGAGCCCGTAGAAGGGCTCGGTGCAGAAGGAGCATCCCCCGACCGTTGCCCGGGAGCACCCGGTCGCGGTCTCGAGCTCGCACATGACATAGGGGAACGCCGGGTGCTCGCCGATGATCCCTGCGCCCGCCGCGCACCAGGGGTCGGTCAGGGAGTAGTCGCCCGCCCCGGCGGGTTCGCCGCCCGAGAGCCAGGCATCCAGCGCGACCGCAGGCGACCCCGAGAGCGTGACGTCGAACCCGGCGATAGCCTGCCGGATTGCCTTCTTCCCGCCGCCGGAAGCATAGCCGAAGGCGATCGGGCCGCCGATCGCGGTGGTCGGCTCCCGGAGCAGGATCCCGATCTGCTGGACCTCCGTGAGGGTTGCAGGCTTCCCCCCGATGTAGGCGCCGGGCACGGTCAGGCCGGCGATCATCACCACGAGGTCTCCTCTGCCGGGCGCGGCAACCAGAGCCGGGTCGGACCGGACCTGATCGATGGTGACGTAGCGGGGAGCGTACCCGTGCTCGATCAGGACGCCGGCGACCTCCCTGATGTAGGGGGAGATGTAGGGCGCAACACCGAGGCACGCGGGCTCGTCGACGTAGCCGTCGATGATGAGAGCGCTAGAGGTCATGGCCAATCAGACGGAGGAGCTCTCCCGCCCAGTACAGTTTTCCCCGCTTGACGGGGTCGACGTTTTTGTCGGCGAGGTCGAATCCTATGATCCGGACCCGCGCCGCCCCGAGTTCGTCGGCGGCAAAGACCGCCCGGTCGCCGTCGGTGAACCCGCCGAAGTTGTGGACGTGAGGCAGGGGGGCCGCCTGGGTGGTGGCGACGAGCGGGCCCGGGAGGAGAGGGACCCAGTGGCGGAGGAGCGGGATGTTGTCGCCGTGGGCATGCACGACCATCACCGTCCCCTGCCGGGAGAGGTCGATGAAGGCGTCGGTCGCCCCGTCAAGGTCGGTGAAGACCGCGTCGGGCCGGATCCCGTGGTCCGCGAGCACCTCGGCGGCGGCATCGGCGGCGAGCACCGTCCCCTCTACCCGGTCAAGTTCCTCCAGGAGGCAGGGAGCGTTCCCGCAGACCGTCACCGCTCTGCCCCGGATGAGCGCCTCGAGCAGCCCGACGTCATCCCGGTCCGCCAGATCGCCGAGCAGCCGGGCGGCCGCCTCGTCTGCCTCGCGTTCAAACCCGAAATATTCAAGAATTGCAGTATAGTGAGGTTCCCAGTCCGCAAACCTCATTGCTTATCCTCGTTGTCCAGGCCGACGATGTTGGAGAACCGCTTCAGGATCGGATCGATGATCAGGCCGAGCAGGCCCTCCTTCTCCTTTGCCATGGAAAAGTAATTGAGCGGTATCATCGCAGCGGCCATCGTGGCGTGTCCGCCCGCCTCACCGATAGGCCCGAAAGCCTCGGCCATCACGTTCCCGAGATGAAGCCTGATATCCTTGTTCCTGGCCGAGATGATGATATTCTGGTCGCTGATGCCGTAAACCAGCGCCGTGTTCACGCCCTCGAGGTGGATCAGCATATCGGCCGCCTGGGGGAGAGCGTCGCGGTTCCTGATGTAACCGACGTTGGAGAAGAGGTAGCCGCTCTTGATCCGCCGGTTCTGGATGGCATTTCCGATGATCTCCATGGTCTCCTGCGATATGGAGGGAGAGGTGATCTTGTCGAGGAGGTCCGAGTCGGTCAGAGGGAGGAGGAACGCCGCGTAGTTGAGGTCCTGGGGGGTGACGTTCCTCTTGAAGTCCCTCGTGTCGGCTCTGATGCCGTACAGGAGTGCGGTGGCTACCGATTTGCTCACCGGGATATCGAGTTCCATCAGGTACTGGGTCAGGATGCTCGCCGTGGCACCGACCCCCGGCCTGATGTCGATGAAATCGGCGACGGTAGAGGGATGCTCGCCGTTCTTGTGGTGGTCGATGATGATATTGACCCGGGTGGACCTGGGAAGCTCGTTGTTCGTGCCGGGTGCGGATGAGTCGACCAGGGCGATATAGTTGCACTCTTCGAGGATCTGGGGAGTGAGACGCTCCATCTTGATCTCGAGGAGGTTGATGAACGCCCGGTTCTCCTGGTGCCCGATGTCCCCTTCGTAGAGGATGCGGCACGTGAGTTTGTTGCGGCTCGCGTGCCTGGCGATCATCGAGAGCGCCATGGCGCTCGAGATCGAGTCGGGATCGGGGTTTAAGTGGGTGACGATGCAGAACGTTCCCTCCCAGGCGGCAAGCATATCGTAGAGCCGCAGGGCGAGCCTCGATGACTGGAGTTTCCGGATGTGGTGGATAGCGGTCCTGGCCACCACTTCCTGCGGGTAGAGGACGATGTCGGCGCCTTCCTGCTGGAGGAGGTCGACGCTGACCGGGTCGGTAGCGCGTGCGATGACGTAGGTCGCCGGGTACCGGTTCTTGACGGTCTTGAGCGCGGTCAGGTTGGCCTCCCGGTCGTTGGCGAGGATGAACGCGACCTCCGGAACGGGCAGACCCTCCATGAGGTTTGGGTCCCGGAGGTCGCGAACGAGCGCTTCGTACTTCTGATCCCGAAGATCCTCCACCCGCTTTTCATCCTTATCAAGGATGATGAGATCTTCGTTCTCCTGCTCGAGCTCCTCTGCAACGTTATAGCCGGTGCTTCCGCAGCCGAAAATCATATATTTAATACGTTCTTTCGAAACGTTCTGGACCGCCTCAGGCATGCGTACAATGGTGTAACTTCTCATAGTATTAAGGGATTCCATTTCGGCGATTTTCGGGAGGGTCCCGTAAGATTTATACCAATTCCCATGCTATACTATTAGGTCAGATACATGGGCCTGTAGCTTAGTTCGGCAGAGCGACGGACTCTTAATCCGTAGGCCAAGGGTTCAAATCCCTTCAGGCCCGTCGAACTCTCAATTCTTTCCATCGTTTGCATCCGGCATCTGGTCTCCAGTGACGACCGCCCGGTTCCCGCAATCACCCCCGGAGTGATTTCTCCATTGCAGACGGGGCGCCCGACCGTCAGGTCAACCCCCATCGGCCTCCTTCCGCGCCATGGTTTCTCACAGGAGACCGATTTTCATGACGACAACGGGGTTCCGGAGGCACATACATGCCGCTGCTATATAAACCCTGCTCTGACAGAAAACCCGGGGGAGCGTTGTGCGGGGGACGGGATAGCAGGGGACCCCCGGTTTCCCACCCCCTGCCGCAGGCGGGGCGGCAGGGTCAAAAGAAAGAGGATTCTCGATACGCCGCGTTTTCTCAGGGTAGTCCCGACGGTTCCCCGGGCAAGAGCATGGACCCCGGAAGGACCCCTTCGCCCATCAGCTCGATCCGTTTCCCATTGACCTCGATCGTTAGCCTGCCTCCGGAAGGGAGCGGCCGGATCTCATCCCGTCTCTCGCATCCCCGATCAGCGCCCGATCTTTAAGAGCATCTCTTCGAGCGTCGGGTAGTGCGACTCGATCCGCTCGATCAGCGCGCCGTCTGCCGCAAGCGTCGCGGTCGCGCGGTTCAGCTCCTCGACGGAGTGCGCCTCGGCGAGGTGCCGGCCGTCTGAGGCGGCGTAGCCGACCGACGTGGCGAAGGCCGCCGGGTCTTCGATCCGGAAGAAGATCTGGTAGGTGATCGAGCCGAAGGTCTCCCTGAGTTCGGGCATGGTCCCTTGCGCCACCACCCTACCCCGGCGCAGGATCAGCACGAGGTCGCAGGCCTCCTCCACCTGGAAGAGGTTGTGGGCCGAGAAGATTACCGTCTTACCCCGGTCGCGGAGGCCTTTGACGTAGTCGAGCACCGACCGCGAGGTCATGGGATCGAGGCCGGAGGTGGGCTCGTCGTAGATGAGCAGCCCCGGGTCGTGCATCAGCGACCTCGCGATAGCAACCTTCCGCTTCATCCCCTTCGAGAGTTCCCCGATCTTCTTCCCATCCGCCTCGAGCGCGAGCCCCGCGAGGAGGTCGTCGCGCCGTTTCCGGATGGCTGCCTTCGGCAGATCGTAGATCTCGCCGAAGAACGTGAGGTATGCATCCGTGGTCATCGTCTCGTAGAGCCGGGACTCCTCGGGGAGGTAGCCCAGGTTCTGTTTCAGATCAAGCGGTTTTCTCGCGACATCGATCCCGTCGATGACGAGATTTCCTGCCGTCGGCGAGATAAGGCCGGCCATGATCTTTAGGAGTGTTGTCTTGCCGGCGCCGTTATGCCCGATCACCCCGAGTATCCGTGCATCGTCGAGGTCGAAGGTGACACCGTCGAGGGCCGGGAAGTCGCCGTAGTGCTTGACCAGAGAGCGGGCCGTGATCATCTGGTATCCCCTATGTCTCCGATGTCTACTAATAGGTTGCTGCACAGAGATATGGTTCTCCGACGCCTTCTGGAATTACCATGAGTCTCGCCTCCTCCATCCGGACGATCGCTGTCTGGGAGATGAACCGGTCGATGACCACGATGGGCAGGCACGTCCTGCCGCTCGCGGCAGGGCTGCTCGTCCTCCTGGTGCTGGTGACGGTGTTTGCTGCCCAGAGTGGCGTCCATATGCAGGACGGCATCTATCGCATCGGCATCGACGATCCCGACGTCGCCCGGGTCGTCACCCCGGATAACCGCTTTGCCACCTACCTCGACGACGCCCCGGCCCTCTGGGAGAGCAGGCTCGCGTACGATATCGTCATCCTGCACGGCGAGGTCTACGCTGCAGATACGGATAAAGGTCGGGCGGCCTTAAAGGCACTCGAACGCGACTACGAGGGTTACGTCTCCCACGTAGCCACCAGAGAGCCTGATCTCTTCGCCGCCTACCCGCTCTGGATCGACCTCCAGTACGTGAAGAGCGAGATCGACTTCCTGGCGACCCAGAGCGGGCAGCAGGTCGGGGCTCCGGCGGATGCCCGGGTGCCTCCCGCCCCCTCCGGCCCGGTCGAGGCGGTGACCGTCCCCCCGTCGGCCATGCCGGTCTCCGAAGACGACCTCAGAGAGCACCTCGCGGAGGCGGGGGGCGGCCACCCCCTCGACCGCTACACGGGCATCATCTCAGGCGACCCCGCGATGGACCGGTTCAGGACACCGTCGGAGCTCTCGGCGCCCCTCCCCTTCGATGCGCTCGTTCTGGTCTTCGTCTTCATCTTCCCCCTCTACTTCACCTCCCAGTTCTTCATGATGAGCGTGATGAACGAGCGGGTGGGAAGAGCCGGAGAGGCTCTCCTCTCCACCCCCGTCCGGCCGTCCGCAATCATCATCGGCAAAGCGCTCCCCTACTTCACGATCATGATCCTCATCTCGGCCGCGATCACCCTCTTTGCCGGGGCGCCGCTGACCATCCTCTTCCCGCTCATCCCGGTCATCCTCTTCTTCCTCGCAAACGCCCTGATCATCGGGATGGCCGCCCGGAGCTTCAAGGAACTCTCGTTCGTCTCGATCTTCTTCTCGACCCTCGCCACGTCGTACCTCTTCTTCCCGACGGTCTTTGCGAACACCCACGTCATAAGCATCATCTCCCCCCTCACCCTGGTCGTCCTCGATATCCAGGGCGACGGGTTCACCGCCATGGAGTACGTCTACTCGACCGCGCTCTTCTTTGCAACAAGCATCATCCTCTTCTACGTCGGGACCGTGAACTTCCGGGAGGAGCGGCTCTTCTCGGAAAAGCCCCTCGCATCAAGGCTCATGGACTTCATCTCGGGCGGGATCAGCCGCGATCACCCGCACCTCTCGCTCTTCCTTCTCTCCGCCTTCACGATACCGTTCGTCTTCATGGCCCAGATGATGACGCTCGTCCTCTTCTTCAACATCCCGATGCCGCTCTCCCTCGTCCTCCTGACCGTCTCTGCGGCATTCATCGAGGAGTTCGCCAAGTCGATCGGGATCTACGCGGCAGCAAGGGAGCGTCCCGGGTTCCTGACCGTGAAGAACCTGCTCGTTGGGGCGGTAGCCATCGGCTTCGGGTTCCTCGTCGGGGAAAAACTTCTCCTCTTCGCCACGCTCGCCCAGATCACCGAGTCGATCTTCGGGAGCGTTCTCTTCCTCTCCCTCCAGGTGCTCTGGATGCCGCTCCTCCTCCACATCGCGGGAGTGCTGATCACCGGCGGCTTCCTCCTGCTCTGGGGGCGACGTGGCTACGGACCGGGGCTTGTCGTGGCGAGCGTGGTGCACAGCCTCTATAACCTCCACTTCCTCACGGGAGTGCTCCTATGAACGCGCGCCATATCGGTCTTGTCGCGAAGAAAGAACTCTCAGGGCTCTCGTCGGAGAAGACGATCGTCTTTGCCGTCCTCCTGCAGGTCTTCATCGCAATGTTCTCCTCGTTTCTGATGGTGGGGCTCACCGCCATGTACGACCCGGAGGCGATAGAGAGCTACTCGACGGTCACCTACGGCGTCGGCTACGCCGGAGCGGACTCAGCCCTCATCGACGAATTTTCAAAGCGAAACGACCTCGTCCTCCACCGGATGGACCTCGGCCAGGCGCTTACGGCGCTCCGCGATCGAAAGGTTGCGGCGGTGGTCTATGTCCCGGATACACCGCCGGATGCGGAAGGACCGGTCACAATCACGCTCTACCTCATCCAGAACGACCTGCAGTCGAGCGTCATCAACGTCAAGGTAAAAGAGGTCCTCCAGAGTTACGAGAAGGAGCTCCGGGAGGTCCGGGCCGACCGGATGACCTCCTTCCCCATCGGGCTGAACTTCCCCGAGTCCGGGGGCGGCGAGAACTTCTTCGAGTTCGTCTACGGCCTCCTCATCCCGCTGCTCGTCCTCCTCCCGGCAATCGTCTCGGCGGCCCTGATCATCGACCTCATCACCGAGGAGTACCAGCGCCAGACCCTTGAAACGCTCATGTCGACGCCGGTCACGTTCGCGGAGATGGTCTGGGGGAAGATCGCCGCCTGTGAGGTTCTGGTCCCGGTCCAGGCAGGAGTGTGGCTCCTCCTCCTCGGGGTAAACGGCATCGCGATCGACAACGCCGCCGCGATCCTCCTCCACGCCTCGGCGGGCGGGCTCTTCCTCATCCTGCTCGGTGCTCTCGTCGCCCTCTATTACCGCGAGCGGACGAGCGCCCAGTTCATATTCTCGACGGCGCTCGTCGTGGTCTTCCTCTTCGTCATGGCCGTCCCCTACAACCCCTTAAACCTCATGGTCAGGCTGTCGGTGGACACCGCCGGTCCCGTCCACTGGCTGATCCTTCTTCTGGTCGCGGGCGCGACGGCACTCCTCGGATGGGCCACGACGGCCTACGCCCGGCGGATCGCGGAAATCAACCCCCAAACCCGGTGAGCGCGGGAACCCGGTCGTGTACGGCCCGGACCGGTGAGCTGGAGGGGTTCAAAGATAGCCCTTATTTCGCCGGGATCTATCCCGGGTAAAATATATCCCTAAGGTCATGCAATTCAGCCCCATCGATGACTCACCTTCGCTACCTCAATACTACCTGTGCAGTCTGCGGCGAGTCCTGCCGGTTCACCATCCCCGAGGCCGCAGGCAGCGTCGGGCCGCGGGACCTCGATACCCGTCCCGCCGAACCCCTGCGGTCCACCATCTACGCATGGGTGAAACGGTGCCCGTCCTGCGGCTACTGTGCCCCCGACCCGGGCAAGGCTCCGAAGGGGGCGGCCGACGTGGTGAAACTCCCGCGCTACCGCTGGCAGCTTGATGCCCGGAAGTTCCCGAAGATAGCGAACACCTTCCTCTGCTGGTCGATCATCCAGGAGGATCTTGCCGTCCCCGCTCAGGCGGCATGGGGATCCCTCCACGCCGCGTGGATCTGCGACGACGAGGGAGAGGATGTGCCCGCCCGGATCTGCCGGAAACGTGCCGCCGACCTCCTTCGGCGGGCGTGGGAGCAGGGCGAGCGCCTGTCTCCTCTGGCAGGGACGGACGAGGCGCTCCTGGCGGACCTGCTCCGCCGGGCGGGCAGGCTCAGGGAGGCCCGGGGCGTTGTCGCGGAGACACTGGAGCAGAACCCGCAGCCCATCATCGCCGACATTATGCGGCTCCAGGCCCGCCTGATCGCCGGGTCGGATCGCGGCCCCCACACCGTCGCCGAGGCCCGGCGGTTCAGGCAGCCTGCACCGCTCTGACCGGTGGTCCGGCGGAGCCCCACCATTTGTATATTGTTCCACCGATACTCTATCATGGATATCACGATCCTCTCTCCCGGCATCTACACCTACGGCGCCATGCTGATCGGCGGTGTCCTCCGCGACGCCGGCCACCGCGTGACCCTCACCCGGACGCCCGCCGCTCCGGCAGACTCAATCCTGCTCGCGAGCCTCTTCTCGACCCAGCACCTCCTCGACCCCGCGATCCGGGACCTGGTCCGGACACACCGCGAACGCGGAGGTCTGGTCTACGTCGGGGGGCCGGTCTCGGCCGCGCCGGAGATGGTGCTCGGGGAGCTCGCCCCCGACGCGGTGGTCGTCGGCGAGGGCGAGGAGACGGTCGTCCGCCTCGTCGAGGAGGGGGTCTCGGATACCCTCCCGGGGATAGCGTTTCTCGATGGCGGCCGGGCGGTCGTGACGCCTCCCGCCCCGCCGGCGCCGATCGACCGGCCGCTTCCCCTGATCCCGGACGACATCGGGAGCCAGAGCATCCGGGGCGCGAGCGCCTACATCGAGACCCACCGGGGGTGCATCGGGGGGTGCACCTTCTGCCAGGTGCCCCGGTTCTTCGGGAGGGCGATCCGGAGCCGGTCGCTCGCGAGCATCATCGAGGAGGTGAAGGCTTTTTCGGCACACGGGGCCACAAGGCTCTCGGTCTCCGGGGGGACCGGGTCGCTCTACGGCTCCAGCGGCGGGGAGATGGACCCGGATGCCTTCATCGCCCTCCTACGCGGGATGGCGGAGGTGATGGGGCAAAAAAACGTCTCCTCCCCGGATATACGTGTAGATTGCATCACCGACGAGATCCTGGACGCCATCCGGCAGTACACCATCGGGTGGGTCTTCTTCGGGATCGAGTCGGGGAGCGACCGGGTGCTCCGGCTGATGGGCAAGGGTGCGGCCGTCCGGCAGGTCGAGGAGGCGGTGGAGCGGTGCCGGGAGCACGGCCTCCGGGTTGCGGGAAGTTTCATCGTCGGCTACCCGGGAGAGACGGAACGGGACTACGAGGCAACGAAGGACCTGATCGCTGCGCTCTCGCTCGACGACGTCTTCGTGAGCAGCGCCGAGCCCATCCCGGCAACACCGCTTGCCGACCTCGTGGTCAGGACACCCCGCGATAAGAACCCGGCATTCGTGCCGCACACCGGGGAATACCGGGCGCTCGATCTCACCGAGAGCGAGGCCCGGTGTTTCGACCTGATGATGCATGCCGATATGTTCCGCCCGCAGTTACGGCTCGTGACCGACGAGGTCTACGCCGCTTATCTCGCCGAGGCAAAGAAGCAGGGGAGGGATATCAGGGCGGCGACCGAACTTATCCTCCGGTACTCCCGGGCCCGGGCGTAAGAGCCGGGCCGGCAACCTCTCTCCTCTCTTCGCCGGGGCCCCGGATCTTTCCTGGTTCGCCAGAACGGGAAACCCTTAAGTATCCTCGATCCTCTACTCCCCCTGCCTTGAAGGGGTAACCCTTCGCAGGTAAACAAGTTGGAGGCAGATACGATGGCTGAGAGACAGACAGGGTCGGTGCTGGAGACCCGGCCGAGACGGGAAGAGACAGTGAACCTGATGCGCGCACACGACATCAGGGATATCAAGGCACGGAACCCGGAAGGAGAGAGGCTCGGTGATATCAGTGATATCGCTATCGACCGCGACAGTGGCCGCATCGCGTATGCTGTCCTCTCCTACGGCGGGATCCTCGGGTTCGGCGAGAAGCACTTCGCCATTCCCTGGGAGGCGGTTCGCACCCGCCCGGGGGAGAGGGTCGCTGTCGTGGATGCGGATAAGCGGACACTGGATAGCGCTCCAGGGTTCTCCAGGGACCGGATGCCCCGGGAAGGAGACTGGAGCCTGATCCGGACACCCCCGACACGTGGAGCAATGGAGCCCCCGGCCCCGGTAGCAGAGAGAGAAGTTCCGCCGTCACGAGAGACGGAGCCGGCAGCACCGGCGGAGTCCACGCTTGCAAGCGCACAGAGAAATGTCCCGGTGCCGCCGCCCGTCCAGACGGTCGCGGGCGGCTGGGGAGGGCAGCCGACGGGGCGGCGTGCCGAGGAGCGACCTGTTCGGACGGAGGCCCCACCCCGGGAGACTGTCGTGGAGGAGGTCCGAAGGGAGCAGCCGGTTGAGATGGAGCGGCCCGTTACGACCCCGGGACCCTCTCCCGGGCACCTCTCCGCGGCCGACCTGCAGAGTTACCTCAAGGGTATGGACTACCCGGCAGGCAAACATGACCTGATCACCCACGCACGGGGGCGCAGTGCTCCGGAGGACGCGATCGCGGCGCTTGAAGGGTTCAGCGACCGGACCTACCAGTCCGCCGCCGACGTGAGCGTGGAGTTCGGCAGGGAGAGCCGTGGCGAACAGCCGATTGAGACGGAAACACGGCCCGGGGGGACCATCGTAGAGGAGGTTCACAAAGAGCCCCCCGTTGCCCGGAGGGCGGCACCGTCCCTCGCGCACCTCTCCGCGGCCGACCTGCAGGTCTACCTCAAGGGCATGGACTACCCGGCAGGCAAACAGGACCTGATCACCCACGCACGGGAGCGCAGTGCCCCGGAGGACGTGATCACGGCGCTCGAACAGTTCGGCGACCGGACCTACCAGTCCGCCGCCGATGTGGGGACGGAGTTCGGCAAGATCAAGTGATGGAGCGGATTCCCCCGCTCCGGGCGGCAGCCGGGAAACACCCCTCCTGCCCTCCCCCACACGCTCTTTCCGCGGTGGAGAAATCCCCGCTGATGCCCGGGCATCGGAGCCGGGGAGATCTTAAATAGTCGCAATACGCATCCCCCGCTCTGCGCGAAGGTGAAGATCGCCTTCGGAAGCATACCAGGGATATGGTGGTTGCAATGGCTGAAACAATTCTGGAGCAGCAGGTACGGAGGACGGAGGGGCAGGAGTCCTTCTCATCCGAAGATGTTGTGGGTAAACGGGTGAAGAACCCGGAGGGCTACGACCTCGGTGAGATCTCAAG
The DNA here is from genome assembly GCA_002503885.1 of Methanoculleus marisnigri. Lineage (GTDB taxonomy): Archaea > Halobacteriota > Methanomicrobia > Methanomicrobiales > Methanoculleaceae > Methanoculleus > Methanoculleus marisnigri_B. Next base: position 28,057 of record DASQ01000108.1, read on the forward strand.
CCTGCGGATCGGCCTGCCCACGGGAAAAGTGGCGTATGCGGTGCTCAAGACCGGGGGTGTCTTCGGTCTCGGGGCGAAGTTCTTCGCTGTCCCCATCGAGGCCATGGTCTACCGGCCGGGGGATGATGTCTTTGTGGCGAACATCAGCAAGTATAAGCTCGACAACGAGCCCGGGTTCTCGGAGGGGGACTGGCCGCGAGAAGCAAACTGGAGCCTGATCGAATCGAGGCGGCCCATGGGCCCCCCGAGCCAGGAGGAGGCCCGGGCCGTGACGCGGACGGAAGCCCCACCCCGCGAGGTCGTCACGACAGAGCGCGTGGAGGTGCGGGAGGGGATGCCGATACGGGCTGAAGAGGTGGAAGAGGGCAGGGCCAGGATGGCGGTACCGGTGACGGAGCCCGCACCGCACGAGACCGTTACGACGGAACGAGTGGAGGTCCGGGAGAAGCCCACAACGGTGGAGGAGGTGGAGACGCGGCCGGTGACGGAGGCTCACGCTCCGACGCTCGAGTCCATGACGAGGGCCGAGGACGTGGAAGAGGGCAGGGTCAGGACTGCGGTTCCCGGCACTGAGACCGCGTCACGGGAGACCGTCGTCGAGGAGGTCAGGAGAGAGCCGCCGGCCACGATGGAGACCCGGGCGGGGGCACCGTCCCTCGCGCACCTCTCGGCCGCCGACCTGCAGGTCTACCTCAAAGGTATGGACTATCCGGCAGGCAAACAGGACCTGATCACCCACGCACGGGAGCGCAGTGCCCCGGAGGACGCGATCGCGGCGATCGAGCTGTTCAGTGACCGGACCTACCAGTCCGCCGCCGATGTGGGGTCGGAGTTCGGCAAAATCAAGTAATCTCACTTTTTTTCAGGAAACCACGTCCGCCCGCACGCTAAAGAACAAGTTCAACCTGCACCGTTTCCCGTCCGCCGAACGTGAGGTAGCGCCCGGCAGCCCTCCCCCTGATCCCGGCCCGCCCGAGATCCGCAAGCCCCGTGAACGGTCGCTCTCTCCGGCAGGAGAGGATCCGGTCCGCCCCCTTCGGCCCTATCCCGGGAATGCGGAGGAGGTCGCGGCGCGGGGCGAAGTTGACGTTCACCGGCCGTTTCCCGTCCGAAAGGGCAACTTTCGGGTCGCGATTCGCAAAAAACCCTTCTTCGTCGAGGGCCGCCCGGAGCTCGTCGGCCATGACGCCGTACTCCCGGAGCAGGTAATCGGCCTGATACCACCGCCTCGCCCGCCACGCCGGGGTATCGGGGTGCGACGCGAGAGGAGTGCCCGGCAGGGCGCGAAACGCTGAGAAGTAGACACGGGAGGGTCGGACCCGCCGGTACTGGTCGGTGAGGCAGGAGAGGATCTCCGCATCGGTCTCGTCCGCCGCCCCGACAACGAGCTGGGTGGTGTGGCTCCCGGGCTTCTCCTCCGACACCCAGGCCTGGCGCTTCAGGATATCCTGCCGGTAGTCCTTCACCCCGGCGATGCCCCCGAGACGGTCGGAGGACGTCGCCTCCAGGTTGATGCTGATCCGGTCCGCCACCCGGGCGGCGTCGTGGATATCCGCCCGGGTGGCGCCGGGGAGGACCTTGAGGTGCAGGTAGCCGTCGTAACCCTGCCGCCGCAGGAGTTCCCCCGTCTCCACGAGATCGTGCATCACGCAATCGACGTCCCGGGGGATCCCGGAACTCAGGAAGAGCCCCCCAACGCGCCCTTCCCGCCAGAGGCCAAGGAAGGTACCGGCGAGTTCTCCCGGGGAGAACGAGATCCGCTCCCGCTCAAGGCGGACGGCGCAGTAGGCGCAGTCGTATGAGCAGGTGCCGTTGAGGAGCATCTTGAGCATCCGTCCGCACCCGCCCGAACGGGGGTTGTAGGTGATGCTGGGAGCGACTGCCGGAACGGCAGGAGCTTGAGCACCGTCAGGTGCGAGCACGACGGGCGGAACGCCCTGATTGGTTTCGGGCGCGGCCGAGAGGACCCGGATGCACTCCCCCGGCCTGCAGAGGTCGAACCGCCCGGCAGCGGTAAGACGGATGAGTTTCTGCTCCGTAACGGACATGCCGGAAGCATCGGTTCGCGGGGTGAAGAGCCTGCCGCGCGGAGGGTGAAAGTGTTTGAGGAGGAGCTGCCTCCCCCTTCCGGGGAAAGACATATGGTATACGCCGGACCCTATCACCGCGAGGAGAGACGAAGATGGAGAGTCGGCCGGAGTATGATGCCGTCGTTGTCGGAGGCGGGCCCGCCGGGAGCACCGCCGCCTACCTGCTCGGGAAGGCCGGGCACCGGGTGGCACTCCTTGAGAAGCAGACGTATCCCCGGGTTAAGGTCTGCGGGGGTTGCCTGAGCCAGAAGTCCGTCCGGTTCCTCGACCGGGTCTTCCACCTGCCGATCGGTGCCCTCCGGCGGGAGGGGCTGATCGACTTCACCGGGACGAGGTATGCCCTCTACATCGGGAGCAGCCGTATCCTCGCCGAAGACCTTGTGGAACCCCTCTACTTCACCCGGCGAGAGCGCTACGACGCCCATCTTGCCCGGATGGCGGCGGAGGCCGGGGCGGAGGTCCATACAGGCGTGGAAGTGGTCAGAGTCGACCACGTCCGCCGCACCGTCACGACATCGGACGGGGACCGGTATGCCGCCCGGGTCCTCATCGGGGCCGATGGGATCCATAGCCGGGTCCGGCGCTCCCTCCCGGAGAGCGTCGTCGACCCCGAGCGATGGCGCGAAAACCTCGGGTGGGCACTGGAACTCGCGATCCCCCGCAAGGAGGCGGAGGCACTCGCGAACCGGGACGGTCCGATCCATCTGGACGACAAGCTCGCGACACCCTACCTCGTCTTTGCCGCCTGCCGGTGGGGCTACGGGTGGGTCTTCCCGAACAGAGAGGCGATCGTCGTGGGGATCGGCGGGCTGTTGCGGATGAACGGAAAAGACCTTCGCGACCGCTTTGAGGAGTTCCTCAGCGCCATAGGCCTCTCCGCGTTCAGAGATCGGAAACCGGCAGGATATCCTCTGCCGTTCGGCAACTACATCCCCTCCCCTGCCCATGATGGGACGGTCCTCGTCGGCGATGCAGGGGGGTTTGCAAGCCCCATCCTCGGCGAAGGAATCTATTATGCCCACCGGACCGCAGAACTCGCCGCCCACGCCGTCGAGCGCCACCTCACCTGCGCCGCGCCGCTCGCTGAGACCTACACCACTCTCCTCCGGCACCGCCTCATTCCCGAACTGCGGGCGGAGATGGCGTTGCGGAACTTCCTCCACGGGAGCATGGATGGGTGGAGGCGTATACCTCTCGAGGTCTTCATGAAGGCGACGAACACCCTGGTCATCGATGCGGTGCAGGGGTCCCGGTCGTTCCGGGGATTTTGGCGGGACGACGACCTTCACTCAGCCGTCTGGTGAGAACGACCTCCCCGAAGGGGAGGGAGTTCGAGAAAATGCGAAGCATTTTCGAGTAGCGACTCTCCCGCGGGGGGAGGATCTTGAGCACCGCCAGGTGCGCGTAACGACGCTCCGCAGAGGAAGGAGTTCGAGAAAACCCACCGGGTTTTCGAGTCAGGGGATACCTCTATCCGCCCGTACGTCCAAGGGACCTCGCGATGAACCCTCCCCGCTACCCTTCCCTCTACGAGGTCAACACCCGTGTCCGGCTCCGGCACCTTGCCCGGGAGACAGGCCGCCACACCACGCTCGACGATATCCCCGACGTCTGGCTCACGGGGCTCGCCGGGTGCGGGTTCTCCTGGGTCTACCTCATGGGTGTCTGGGAGACCGGTGAGGCCGGGCGCCGGGTATCCCGCTCGAACGAGGAGTGGCTCGAGGGGTATCGGAGTCTGCTTCCCGATCTCCGGGAGGAGGATATCTGCGGTTCCGGGTTTGCCATCGCCGGATACTCGCTCCACCCGGACCTCGGAGATCCCGATGGGCTTTCCCGGTTCCGCGAACGGCTGCACCGGCAGGGTCTCCTCCTCATGCTCGACCTCGTCCCGAACCACACCGCCCCGGATCATCCCTGGGTGCGCGACCACCCGGACTACTACGTCCACGGCACGGAGGAAGACCTCGCCCGCCGGCCGCAGGACTTCACCGCTCTCGACCTCCCCGGCGGCCGGACCGTCCTCGCCCGCGGCCGTGACCCCTGCTTCAGCGGCTGGCCCGACACCCTGCAGCTCGACTACGGCAGCCCGGCCCTGCAGGACGCGATGATCGCTGAGGTGCAGGGGATCGCGAGGCAGTGCGACGGCGTCCGGTGCGATATGGCGATGCTCGTCCTCCCGGAGGTCTTCCGGCAGACCTGGGGGAGGGATACGGAGCCCTTCTGGCCGAGAGCGATCGAGGCTGTCCGGAACGAGCACCCGGAGTTCCTCTTCATGGCGGAGGCCTACTGGGACCTCGAGTGGACGCTCCTGCTACAGGGGTTCGACTACACCTACGACAAACGGCTCTATGACAGGCTCAACACAGGGGCCGGGCCGGTGCGGGATCATCTCCGTGCGGAGCCCGAATACCAGCGAAAGTCCGTCCGGTTCCTTGAGAACCACGACGAGCCTCGTGCCGCGGCGGTCTTCCCGCCCGACCGCCATCAGGCCGCCGCCGTCCTCACCTACCTCTGCCCCGGCCTCCGGTTCTTTCACCAGGGGCAGTTTGCCGGGCGGCGGAAGAAGATCTCTGTCCACCTCTGCCGGGGGCCGGAGGAGCCGACCGACCCGACCATCGAAGAGTTCTACCGGGGGCTCGTTGCCTGCCTCCGCCTTCCGGCGTTCCGGGACGGGGAGTGGCGGCCCCTCGACTGCAACCCCGCGTGGGAGGGAAACCCGTCCCACGACGGCTACATCGCCTTTGCCTGGGAGGTGAGAGAAGAACGCTTCCTCGTCGCCGTCAACTATTCACCAGACCGGGGCCAGTGTTACGTCCCGCTCCCGTGGGCTGATCTTGCGGGAAAGGCCGTCCGGCTCAACGACCTCATGGGACCGGCAAACTACGACCGCGACGGAGGGAGCCTTCTATCGCCGGGCCTCTACCTGGATGTGCCGGAGTGGGGCTATCATGTCTTTGCGGTCGCCATAAAGAAGGGATGACTGCTCCCCGTCAGACCGACGGGGAGAGGCTCTGCACCGGGAACTGAACCTCGGTCAGGAGTTCGTCCTCCGGCACCTCGCAGGGGTTGTTGAGGTAGAGTTCCCGCGAGGGACCGGCCGGTGCAAGGCCGTGCTCGCCCATGTAAGCAAAGAGCCGTTCGTAAGCCTTCCCGACCCCGGGATAGGGGCCCGTGTAGAGCACCGAGGCGAACCGGCCGCCCGGAAGGGTCACGACCTCGACGGCAGTTCCATCGAGGTTGACGGGCCCGACGATGGGGAGCGCCACCTCGATATCCGCGTCCGTCTCCCGGTACTCGTCTTCGTGGCAGATGAACATGATCGGCCCGGCCACCTTTGCAGCGGGCTTCCGCCCTTCTGCAGGACAGACATGAGCGCAGAGTTCCCCGATCAGTCTCGGGATCGCCTCCTGGTAAACACCCCGCTCCCGGCGGGAAAGCGCCCGCATGGCAGGGATATCCTTGATAACAGGTTCGGTAATCGACATACGGAATCCTCCGTTCAGCGGGTCCTGCGTCCGCAGGACCTCTGCAATCGCATGCAGCCGCCCGGCCTCCTGCTCGGTTGCAGCAAGACGCCGCGCAAAGAGATCCCGGACTGTCCCGGCATCTCCGCGTTCCCGGGCTGCGAGGATGGCTTCGATCTTGGTGAGGTCGAACCCGAGCCAGAGCAGGTGACTGATATGAATGCCCCGCTCAATCAGGGCGTAGGTGTAGTAACGGTATCCCGTGCAGAGATCTCTTGCCGCGGGAACGAGGAGCCCCCGCTCATCATAGAGACGGAGCGCTTTCTGTGAGAGTCGGGTGATTCGCGAGAACGTGCCGATAGGGATCTGGTCGACTGGCATGGATACAATCCACCTGTTGGCGTCGCCGGGTAATAGACGGTCGGAGTCTCCCCGGGGGGAGAGTTCCTGCCCGGCAGAATAGTTCCCGGTTGGACGGCACCCGGCGTCAACCTTCCGGAACCGTCCGGGTGGGCCAGGCCCGGAGGAAGAGGCCGGGACCCTCACCACTTCTGGATGAGGGAGAGGAGCATCTTACGGACCTGAGTGGTCAGCTCGCAGGAGGGATTTATCTCAAGCGCCCTGTCGGCACACGCAAGTGCGTGCCGGTACATGCCGAGATGGTAGAGGACGCTGCATTTCATGCTCCATCCGGCGGCATATCGTGGATCGATCGCAAGCACCTGATCGAAACATTCGAGAGCTTTGCGGTACTCCCCGAGCGCATACAGGGCACCGCCCTTCAGGCTCCAGACCCGGACGCTCCCCGGGTCGTCGGCGATGGCCCGGTCGTAACAGGTGATGGCCTCTTCGTGCCGGTGCCCGAGGAAGTGGGCGTAGCCGAGATCAGTCCAGGCCGCCACGAAATGGGGGTCGATCGAGAGCACCTTATCGTAGCAGGCGATTGCATCGTCAAGCTGGCGCATCGCGACGAAGATGCCGCTCCGGTTGTACCAGGCGACCGCAGATCCCGGGTTGAGTTCCACGGCACGGTCGTAGCAGGCGAGCGCCTCCTCGAGCCGGTTACGGCGCCGGTGCAGCATCCCCCGGGAGACCCAGGCCGGAGCAAAATCCGGGTCTATCGAGAGCGCCCTCTCCCAGCAGGCCAGTGCGTCCTGGTCCCGCCCGAGAAGATCGAGGAAGACACCCTTGTTGTTCCACATCTTCACGTTGGCCGGATCTTCTTCGAGCACCCGGTCAAAACAACTTATAGCCTCGCCGAATCGTCCCTGCTGGGCGAGGGAGACCGCTTTTCTGCTCACTGTGGCATCAGTCTCCGGACCTTCCCGGTTTTCGGGATCACCTCTTCCGAAGAGCTTTCCTGTAATACTCATTCCGGACATTCCCCCCAGGGTCACGCTACTGGTGGCGGGCATATAATATAATCGTTCCCCCGCCCCGGATGATGGCAGAGCGGAAAAAGCGGTCTTCAGGGGATGCCTCCCCACTCATCAGGGAACGCGCGGACCGGTGAGCCGTCGATCGGTATGATTGTTCCGGGGGCACGGTGCCGCACCGCCGGGAGTACCCGCGCCACCCGCCCTGCCCCTCCTTCCCGGCGGAGCTCGGTATGCACCCGGGCGTGGCAGATGCCGCAGAGGGTGAGCAGGTTGGCCGCATCGTCGTTTGTCGGATCCAGGTCGACGTGGTGGATGTGCAGGTCCTGCTCTGCGCCGCAGATGGCACATTGCTGCCCGTCACGTTCGAGGATCACATCACGCACCTCTTTCCATCCACGCAGGGCATACTTCTCCCGCGTCCTGATGGGAGTCGCGAACCGCTCGCAGTAAAGGTAGCCTGCGGTCCTCGCGGCAAAAGGGCACTGGTAGCAGAGCCGGCGGAAACCGTTCCGCTCGGGATGGTCCCCGCAGAGGGGTTCCTGCGAACGGTCAAACGCGTCCAGGCGCAGCTGGAGGTAGGTGCTCACGATCAAAAGAGGGTAGGTTGCAGGATGGGATAAGGGCTGGGACGCCCTCATCCCGCGGTTCACGGCAGCACCGGGGCGGGTGTTGTGGGCTGTACGGATGTCCTGCTCCGGTGCACGACCTCACCGGTCATGCTCCGGATCTCGATTTCGATCGCCGCGCCGTTCGAGGGATCCCCACGCGGGGTAACTAACTCCATGGGGTTACTGCGGGAGATATTCTCGTAGACTGTGAGCATGTGTCGCGAACAGAACAGAGTGATTCTGGTGCCGGATCCTTAAAACAGGTTTCGCCGACGTCGTCACTTCTTCTCCTCTTCCCGGTAGGGGATCGGGACGTAGGCGACCGACGGGCGGCGGGGCATCGCCTGCGGAAAGAGGTCCATCAACCGGTAGATCCCGGCGGGCATACCGGGGGTGACGGGGAACCCGAGTTCCCGGGCCTGTTCGAGGGTGATCGGGTAGTCGTGGGTCCACGTCCCCTCCGTGAGCAGGCGGGAGAGGCGGTCCGCCCGCTCAGCATCCATCCGATCCCGGAGCAGGCCGGCTACGAACTCCCGCATCTGGTTCTGGGCTTTCGCCGCGATGTCGACCAGAATGAAGGTCTCATCCTCGATCTCCTCGGGCGGTTTGAGTCGTGGGACTCGCAGGATCGACGCCGCCGGGTACTCCCCGATCCGGGGATCGACCGGACCGAGCACGGCGTTCTCATCCATCGCTACCTCGTCGGCAGCGAGGCAGAGGAGTGTCCCGCCCGACATGGCGTAGTGAGGGACAAAGACCGTTACCTTCCCCTCATGGCGCCGGAGCGCCATCGCGATCTGCTCCGATGAGAGGATCCGGCCTCCGGGGTATGGACGATGAAGTCTATCGGCATCTCCGGCTCCGTGAGCCGGATCGCCCTGAGGATCTCCTCGGAGTCATTGATGTCGATGTAGCGGAAGAGCGGGATACCGAGAAAGCCGATCTGCTCCTGCCGGTGGATGAGGAGGATGACCCGGGTCCGGCGCTCCGCCTCCAGGTCCCGGATCGCCTGCAGGCGGCGGACCCGGGTCATCTGCTGCCTGACGATCGGCACCGCAAAGAGGAGGAGAAGGATAGCGACCAGCAGCACGGTCCAGATATCGGGCATACCGGGACCTTGGTGCGCGCCCCACGTAAAGAAGGTTCGCCTCGCGGGACATCTCAGAAGAAGAACTCATCCATCGACGTCTGCCGGGTGCGGCCGCCCTCGATCGCCGAGAGCCTGACCCCGAGGAGGCGGACGTCCGTGCCGTTGAGGAACGGCAGGAGCAGATCGGATGCGGCCCGCCGGATCACCCCGGGGTCCGCGGTGAACCGTTCCAGCGTCCGGGACCGGGTGTGCGTCTGAAAGCCGCGATACCTGACTTTGACCGTGACGTTCCGGCAGCGGAGACCGTCGGCACGAAGTGTCCCGGCGACAACGTCTGCAAGTTCGACGAGGGTCCCGGAGAGGACGGACGGGTCGGCGGTATCCTCATCAAACGTCCTCTCCCGCGAAACGGATTTGCACCCCTCCCTGCCCTGCACCTCCGCGTCGTCGATGCCCCGGGCGAGGCGGTGCATCAGGACGCCGTGTCTCCCAAACCGGGCGGTGAGGTCCTGGACATCGCGGCATGAAAGGTCACCGAGGGTCAGGACCCCCATCCGCTGAAGTTCCTCGCCGGTCTTCTTCCCGACCCCGGGCATCTTTGCCGCCGGCAGGGGGGCGAGGAACCCCACGACCTCGCCGGGAGAGATGACCGTCAGTCCATCGGGCTTCTGGTAGTCGGACGCGATCTTTGCCACGACCTTGCCCGGGGCGACGCCGATGGAGCAGGTGAGTCCTTCCTCTTCCCGGATCTCCCGCTTGATTGCGGCGGCAAGCGCCTCAGCTGCCGCGAAACCGCCGGCACCGCTGACGTCGAGATAGGCCTCGTCGATGCTCACCTGCTCGAACCGATCGGCATGCCGACGCAGGATCGCCATGATCTCCCCCGAGACCCGGGCGTAGAGCGGGCGGTTCACCGGGAGGTAGACGCCGTGCGGGCAGAGGGCATACGCCCGGGAGATGGGCATGCCGGAGTGAACCCCGTAGCGGCGTGCCTCGTAGGAGCAGGTGCTCACAACCCCACGGCCGGCCCCTCCCTTCGGGTCGGCGCCCACGATCACCGGCCTGCCGGCAAGGGACGGGTCGCGCCGGACCTCCACGGAAGCGAAGAAGCTGTCCATATCCACGTGCAGGATGATCCGGCCCCCGGTCGTCATTATATGAACTCCTCTCCGGTCTCTTGAGGGAGTGTTGGGAGTCCGGCGATATAGGGGGTTTGGTGGGGGGTGGATTGCGAAGATGCCGGGTGCAAGTTCCAGGATCGCCGGGCATCTTCCCATCTTGGCTTCAAAAACATCTAAAACCCGAAAACGGCTTCCGAGGGGATATCGCCTTTGGGGGTGGGGCTGACGGGGAGGG
>DASQ01000108.1:38052-68783 GCA_002503885.1 Methanoculleus marisnigri
CCCCGCCCCGGGGGGCGGGGGCAGTGCGAGGCGATACCCCCACGGTCCACTGTATGGGGCATTCTCCACGGATCCAACGTATCCATCTGTAGTAGAAATCCGTTTTCGGGCTTTAATCTTCGAGCCTCATAGCCGCCTACATCTCCAGGCACCCCAGTATGGAGCATCTCTGCAACAGGGGTTTCGCCCGGTCGGAACCAAACGCCCCGCCTCACCCCCGCGCGCCTCCCGGTGACCGGGCCGGGCACATCCGGGGCGGGAATGCCGGGAAACGCAATAAAATCGGATAAAACAAGCAGAATTTGTGATACGAATTTACGACATCATGATACGTGGGCGAGTGAGAACCACTCGCTCCACCTTCTCCGTATAATCGGCAGGAATGTTTGCGATTACGGATATGAGGACGTGCAAGTGAACTACCCCCCGCTTGCGCAGGGGGTCTTCCCGCTCTGCCCCGCGAGCCCGGCAGAGATAAAAAGGGGTTATGGAGGGTTTTACCGGGCCGGGATGATGAGCGAACGCTCGCCGGCGGGCATGAACTCGCGGATTGCACCCTTCGCGAACTCGCGGCGGGGCTCGGCGAAGTCGAACCTCAGGCTCGGGTCCGCGAAGCAGACCTTGACGAGCGGGCTGTAGCAGAACGCGTCGCCACGGCCGTAGTGGGAACCGGCGACGATCGCGGCGTACTCGCCCTGGTGTCCGACGTTCATTGCATAGTTCGGGTAGTTCGGGCCACGGAGTTCTCCCATCAGGCCGCGGTCGGACTCCATGGAGAGCGAGTTCGCGGATCCGCACTGGTCCTGGAGGTCGTAGCCGAAGAAGCCGAGACGCGACCATCCGTCCTTGTGCAGGAGCATGGAGAGGTACCAGCCGTTTAAGCCGGCGTTGGAGTTTCCGGTCGTGATAGAGGTCGTGAGACCGGACGCGGCGGCGATGACACCGGCACGCTGGGACCCGCCGAAGTGGTCCTCCATCATGGTCGGGAACTGCTCGTACTGCTCCATAGCGTTGAGGGTGACCTCGGTTGCGAGATCGTTGACGATCTCCTGGGTCGGCTTGACCTTGTCGCTCGGGCTCGGGTTCTTCCAGTCGACCTTGTACTTGTCCCTGGCGTAGTCCATACCGTAGTAGGTGAACTCGTCGAGGATGTTGTCGGTGTAGGCCGCGGTCGCGTACTGGGTGAATCCGACACCGCCGGACATGTAGGAGCCGAGCCAGATCTGGTCGTAGAGCATGGTTCCGGCACCGACGACCTCGAGGGATGCCCGGGCGGGGTCGTTGGGGTACTTCCGGTTTGCCTGGACGATATCGGCGAAGAGACCGAACTTGATGCCACCGGGCTCGTTGGGGCCACGGGCACGCCGGGCGGGCAGGTGGGAACCCATCTGGATGACGCCTGCGTGCTTCGCGGCGTAGGATAGGTCGGCGACGGCTGCTTCACCGGCGCACATGCGGTACGCAGCGATGAAGGACATGCCGATCTGCATCGCAGACCAACGGGAGGTCGTTCCACCGTCGCAGGTCCGGGAGACCGCGGTCGGGATGTGGATCGCCTGGTACATGCTCTTGCCGACTTCTGCCTTGAGCTCCTCGGCCTGCTTGGCGGTGAAGAGCTTCTCGATGTCCAGCAGGAACTGGGGCTCGATGTCGTCAGCGAGTTCCTGGTCGCCGGTGAAGACCTTGACGTAACAGTCGTCGACGAGGCCGGGGTGAGTCTCGACCATGTGTTCCTGGACGACGGCTCCGCCGGGCATGGCGTGGTTTAAGATGTGGAGGTACTCGTTGATCGTCTCGGGAGTAACTTCCTTGCCCAGACGCTTCTGCAGGGTCTGGTGGGCGAGGTCCATCCCGACGATGACAGTCCGCCTGATGTCGTCCCACATCTGCTGCATCGCAGCGTTGTTGACGAAGTGCAGGTCGTCGCCCTCGACGAAGACGCCGGTGCCGGAGACCTCGTAGGTCATCAGCTGGCGCTGGCCCATCGGGATGCCACCAAGGTGGCAGCGCTCGGGGTCATACATGGAGACGCCACGGTCCATCTCGACGGCACGGCTCGCCTTCATGAACTCCATCTTACGGGGAGACTGGCGGACACCGTTGAACTTGTAGAACTCGGCGGTCTCAGACTCGACGTCCTGCCCCTGGAACTTCTCCTTGAGGGCCTTCAGGAACAGCTTCTGGGATCTCTCAATCTTTGCCATTGTAATCACTCCTCTTTCGGCATGAAGCCGTATTTCGTGCGCAGCGAGTGGATGCGCTGGATATATTCGACGTACTCGGTGTCATCGCGGTAGGAAGTCCCTACGAGCGAGTGGAAGATCGTCGTGTGGGCCTTGAGCCACTTCTGGTCCATGGGCTTGCCGACGGCAACCGCACGGTCGAGGGGCTCGCCGATCTGGTTCTTGACGTACTTGACGATGCCGTCCTCACCAAGGACGTCCCTCTGGAGCATATCGAACATCATGCCGTCTTCAGCGAGACGGAGCGAGTGACCGTGCACGGTCGCACCGCGGATGCCGACGAGAGCGGGATCGAACATCTCGGTCTCGATGAGTTCCTTGGAGTACTTCTCGAGGTCACGCTCACGGCACTCGACGATCTGGCGACCGGAGAGCGTGCCGGGGTCGATGCCGCGGAAGCGGTAGCACTCGGTATAGGTCCGCTGGTAGGGCTGCGAGGGGGCGTTGAACATCGAGTCCGCGAACTGGATGTAGCGGACGCGGTCGCCGGCCGTTGCACCCTCGGTGGGCTTGACGAGCTTGCGCATGGGGCAGTTGGGCTCCTGCTGCTCGGCGAGCGGAGGGTGGGCGCTCGGATATGCCGATCCGGGTGCGCGGTGACCGAGGATCAACACGATATCCTCATCCGTTACTGAACGAACCTTCTCAAGCTTCTGGCCGGGGTTCATCTGTTTACGTCGGTTCTCGGCGACAATCGATGTCCCGGGACCGTACTGGGGCTTGTATGCCATGTTTTCATTCACCTCAAAGTGATTGCTATCTTATCCATTTCCTGTCTTGAATGAGTTCCAGCCATATTTCCGGATATTCTGGTTGCCGGCCGTCACCGTTCCGTGCGGATGAGCACCGGACCTTCCCCGTTCCGGGGGTCCGCAAGGCCGATGAACATTGTATCGGCGCAAGGCCCATACTTCGCGTAATCCACGAGCGTTGGAGCGGTCTTCATGAACCTGCCCTCCTGGAGCTGGTAGGAGAACCCCGTGAAGAAACCGTCGCAGAGCGACCGGATCTCCTCGATGACAGAGACGTCCTCGACCTCCAGGATGACCTCACCCGCAGCGATACGGAGCGCGATCTCGGCATCGCCGACGTGGATCGCTCTTCGATCGGAGTGCGGGTTCGGACTTCCCCGTGCCGGCCCGTACGGGACTTTCTTTGGCAGGCCGGGGCCGTGGATCATCATCCGGCGGATGCCGGCGATGCCGGCAAGCATATTGAGCAGGCGTTCGGCGGTCTCAGGTTTGAGCATCCTGAGCGGCACGATCCTGACCTGCGGAAACGTGGCGTTCATCATTCGGATCTCTGCTCGCTCAGGCTCCGTTTGCGATCTGGTCGATCGGCTTGTTGAAGACGTCGATCTTACCGTAGGTGTCGGCGAAGATCTTCGAGGTGCTCTCGGGCGAGAACATCTGGGTTCCGGCGTCGAGTGCTGCCGCAGCGACCACACACGGGATAGCTACGCCGTTGGCGTGGCGGGTCACGACGTGGTTGCCGTTGAAGATCCCGGGGCCGCCACCGCCGTAGATCGAGTGGCTGAAGAACGAGAACCCGACAGCGGTACCCATGACACGACCGTAGTCGGTGCTCGGGAGACCGGTCTCGTGCTCGAGCAGGTCGTTGAAGTACAGGAGTGTCGCGGAGACCGCCTGGGCGAACCGTCCGGCACCACAGTTGACGATGGTGGCTGCCATGGTTCCCGCAGCGGCGTAGGCGTTCCAGAGCATGGGGTCCTTCGTGTCGTAGAACTGGAAGTACCCGCCCTTCTTGCCGGGGGCGATGACCTTGTCCTCGATGGCGCGCTCGACCAGGCTCTGGACGACCGTACCGATGGTTCCGGTCTGGCCGTTTGCCTTGACGAGGTCGTAGACCATGTTGTTGGCGTTCAGGCCCTGGTAGGCGTAGGCGAGCAGCATGGCGCGCTCGAACGGCCCGACAGCGGAGCCCATCTCGAAGATACCGGCGGTCTCGAGGGTGGATGCGAGTGCTGCACCCTGCAGGGCGTTCCTGCCGGTCATCATGACGGTGTGGTTAACCGGGATGTTCCGGAGCGCGTAGCCGATACCCTCGTTGTTCTGGGGGATGGTCAGGATCGACGTGACGAGCGCACCTTCCATGTCCTGGGTGTGCGGGTAACCGCCCCAGCAGGCCGCCTTGACGGTGGATGCGTTGAAGGCGTCGATGTTGAACTGGTCGACGATCGCGAAGGTGGTCGCGGCTGCGACCGAGGTGATCGCGGCGTCGTAGGTGGACGCGTTGACCAGGCGCTTCGTCGGGACCTTTACGAGCTGGAGCTTTCCACCGTTGAACTCCATGATCTCGGTGTCGTCGCCTTCCTCAACCTGGATCATCTCCTTGATCCTGGCGACGATGGCGTCCTTGTTCTCCATGATGGGGAGATCCAGTTCTCTTCCCTTGATCTTGCCCTTTCCAAGCTTGCCAGCCTTGAGCGCATCCTGGATGCCCCCGAGGTTTACGTTGATCGTTCTCTTGGTCAGGTCGATGATCTTACCTGTGGCCGGGTTAACCAGCGGGCTGATTCTGTCGAGGGTGACGCCGCTCTTGAGCAGCTTCCCGTCATCAGAATAGAGATCGATTGTTTCCGTGTATTTAGCCATAGTATTTCATCCTTTTACCCTTGTTCAATGCATTCCGTTCATGCAAGAGGCCGAAGCAGACACCCGCTTCGGTCTTTGAAGGCCGCTACTGCACGTCCCAAAAGGGACTATACGTGTAGAAGAAGAGTTATTAATAAAATTTGCGAATTAAGATGGACTTTTTTACATAAAGTAATATTTAGATCGATTATATTTACAAACGGATATTTTAAAATCGAGATTTGATGGTTCAAATGGTTGAACGCGATACTTAAAAAGGATTCCTCCGACCCCTTCTGCCAGGAGGACACTCAGAGGGGCTTCGGAGGAGAACACCTATTAAATAATAAATCGGATAAAAGTAATAGCAATAAGTAAAACTACTTTTGTCGGAAGCCGTTCAATCGTACCTGACTCCATAGGTTAGATCCACGGATATATAATGCTACCCAAACCAGGCAGGATTCTCCCAAATCCAAACATTCAGCCCCCCATTTCCTTAATCCGCCCAATTTTTGTCGAAGTAAAAGAGATGTAATTATATAGTGTCCCATAACCCGGCCGTTGCACCAGGATGTACCGGGTATGGAGTCATCGCAGGCCCGGAGATTGGGCAGCCGGCAGAGGCCCCACGCTCCGGCACAGCCGGAGAGATGAAGAGACGACGGACCTGCCGGTTCCCCGCGCCCCACAACCCCTGCCGGGAGTGGAGGAGCCGACACCCCTGCAGATCAGCAGGTTAAGCACACAATAACCAGGCTATAGCCAGGCAAGAACCCAAAAAATCAAAAAATATTGCACTATTCTAAAAAAAAGCCAAACAGATCAGAGATGTCAACAACAACCCCCCCTAAAACCGCTTGATGTAAAGTTGATCATCTGAAATAACTTACAAATCCGGAATGGTTAAATACAAAACATTACAAGTTATGACAAAGCGATCCGCCCGGCGATCCGCCCGGAGAGTTTCGTTTTCCCCAGGTGGGCAGACCCCCTGCATTTTGCCCGGTTTTCCGGCGCATTCCGGTAACCCGGCCAGGAGGCCTTCGCCATGCAGGAAGGTCCGGCCTGCCGGGCATGGAAAGCCCCGGTAGATCCTCTCGCAACGCAGAGGAGGGCCCATCACGGGCCATATCGGGAGCACCATGTTTCTACGGGGCCGACTCGGCGGAACTTCGGGAGACCGGCCCTATCAACCACATTGAGGCAAAACCATGGCGAACAGGATTACATTGAACATGATCACCCAGCGCTCCATCGAAGAAGGCGTTGCGATGGAAAAGGGCAAAACGACCCCGGAATACTTTGAGGCCTGCTCGATCATCGAGATGCACGACGACGATGTCAAAGCGCTCGGCCTGGTGCCAAACCAGCTTGTACGGGTGACGAGTGAATGCGGAAACGTGGTCGTCAAGACCGTCAGGGGGCGCCAGTCGCTCTATCCCGGCCTTGCGTTCATCCCCCAGGGTGTCTGGGCAAACCAGGTAGTTCCTCCACGGACCCAGGCGACGGGGGAACCCCAGTACAGCGGCTTCCCCGTGACGGTCGAGCCCGTCAGCGGAGAGAGACGCAAGAGTGCGCTTGAACTTGTTCAGGGAGCCGTCGGGATGTGGAGAGGTGACCAATAATGCCAAAGAAAGTTGAGAACGTCGGATGCCCGTACTGCGGCGTCTGCTGTGACGACCTTGTCGTGACCGTATCGGACGACGGAAAGCAGATCCTCGAGGTGGAGAATGCCTGTGCCATCGGCAACCAGATCTTCCACCATGCGACAGGCAGCGAGAGGATCCGGCTACCCCGCCTCCGCCAGCCGGACGGCACCTACAAGGACATCTCGTATGAAGAAGCGGTTGATTACGCGGCGAAAGTGCTCTACAACGCGAAGAAGCCCCTGATCTACGGATTCGGATCGACCAACTGCGAGGGCATGGCCGCCGCGGCCAAGGTTGCCGAGAAGGCAGGAGCCGTGCTCGACAACTGTGCGTCCATCTGCCACGGGAGCTCGTTCCTCGCTATATTCGACAACGGCTACCCGAGCTGCACCCTCGGCGAGACGAAGAACCGGGCAGATGTCATCGTCTACTGGGGCGCAAACCCGGCCCACGCCCATCCGCGGCACATGTCCCGCTACTCGATCTTCCCTCGCGGTTTCTTCACCGGCAAGGGCCACATGAGCCGCAAGATCATCGTCATAGACCCCCGGCACACCGACACCGCCCAGGTGGCGGATATCTACCTGCAGGTGCAGCAGGGCCACGACTACGAGCTCTTCGACGCGTTCCGCGCCGTCGTCCGGGGCCACGAGATCCCGGACGTTGTCGCCGGGATCAGGCGGGAGCAGATCCTCGAGGTCGCCAATATCCTGAAGAAGGCCCGGTTCGGCACCATCTTCTACGGCATGGGGCTCTGCCACTCCGACGGCCGGAACCACAATGTGGACATCGCTATCAGCCTGACCCGCGACTTGAACGACTTCACCAAGTGGGCGATCATGGCGATGCGGGGCCACTACAACATCACCGGACCGGGCGCCGTCTGGTCATGGCAGTACGGGTACCCCTACTGTCTGGACCTGACGAAAAAGGATATCGCCTACATGAACCCCGGCGAGACAAGCTCCGTCGATCTCGCAATGCGGGACGAGGTGGACGCCTTCATCAACATTGGAACCGATGCCGGCGCCCACTTCCCGATCGACGCGGTCAAACACCTCCGGAAGCACCCGTGGATCACCATCGACCCGAACATCAACATGGCAAGCGAGATCTCCGACCTCCATATCCCGGTAGGGATCGTCGGGGTCGAAGTCCCGGGCATCGTCTACCGGATGGACAACGTCCCGATCCAGTACCGCAAGGTCATCGATCCGCCCGAGGGCGTCATCAGCGACGAAGAGCTCTTCGAGCGGATCTACCGGAGACTCGCCGAACTGGAAGCAGAGGAGGCCGTAAAGGAACAAGCGAAGGCCGCACCGGAAGGCGTCCGCGCGGAGGAGTGAGTCATGAGCGAACTCATAATCAGGAACGGGTTCGTCTTCGACCCCCTGCAGGGGATCAAGGGTGACCGGATGGACATCGGGATCAAGGACGGCAAGATCGTCGAGACGAGCGCCCTCAACAACCCGAAGACGATCGACGCCGCCGGCATGACCGTGATGGCGGGCGGTGTCGATATCCACTCCCACGTGGTCGGGCCGAAGGTGAACGTCGGCCGGCTCTTCCGTCCGGAGGACAAACTCTTCAAGAGCCCCCACAAAACGTGCAGCCGTATGGAGATGGGCTCCTCCGTCCCCTCTACGTTCAAGACCGGCTACGACTACGCGCGGATGGGGTACGTCTTTGTCAACGAGGCGGCGATGCCCCCGCTCCACTCCCCGCACGTCCACGAGGAGATACGGGATACCCCGATCATCGACAACGCCGCGATGCCGGTCTTCGGGAACAACTGGTTCACCCTCGAATACCTCAAGAACAACGAGATCGAGAACAACGCCGCATACACCGCATGGCTTCTCCGGGCCACGCGCGGGTTCGGCATCAAGGTCGTGAACCCCGGCGGCTCCGAGGCCTGGGGATGGGGGCTGAACTGCGTGCATATTCACGACCCGGTCCCGTACTTCGACATCGCCCCGGCAGAGATCATCAAGGGCCTCATCGAGACAAACGAGTATCTCGGTCTCCCCCACTCGATGCACCTGCACTGCAACAACCTCGGGAACCCGGGCAACTACACCGACACGCTCGACTCACTCAGGCTCGCCGAGGGCTACGCCCCGAAGAACGACTTCGGCCGGAAACAGGTGATGCATGTCACGCACCTCCAGTTCCACGCCTACGGCGGCGATTCCTGGGCGAACTTCGAGTCCCGGTCGAAAGACGTCATGGACTACGTGAACGCCCACGACAACATCACCGTCGATATGGGCCAGGTGACCCTCGACGAGACCACGACCATGACTGCCGACGGGCCGTTCGAGCATCACCTGCGCTCCCTCAACAACCTGAAGTGGGCGAACGTGGACGTCGAACTCGAGACCGCCGCGGGCGTCGTGCCCTACATCTACAGCCCCAACGTCAAGGTCTGCACCATCCAGTGGGCCGTCGGCCTGGAGATAGCCCTCCTCGCGAAAGACCCGATGCGGACGTTCATCACCACCGACCACCCGAACGCCGGGCCGTTCACCCGTTATCCGCGCGTCATCGCCTGGCTGATGAGCCGGGCGGCGCGTGACGCGACCATGAAGACGTTCAAGTGGCTTGACAAGACGATCGCCGCCACCTCCATCGACGGCATCGACCGCGAACTCGACCTGTACGAGATCGCGCAGATGACCCGGGCAGGGCCGGCACGGGCGCTCGGCCTCGCGCACATGTATGGCGGACTTGCCCCCGGCATGGATGCCGATGTCGCCGTCTACGCCCTCAACCCCGAGGATATGCCATCCGATCCGGCAGCGATCGAGAATGCCTTCTCCCGGTGCGCCCTGCTCGTCAAGGACGGCGTCGTGACCGTCCGGGACGGAGAAGTCGTTGCGGAGCCCGCAAAGCGGACAATCTGGGTCGACGTGAAGGTCCCGGAGAACACGCAGGTGCAGAGAGACATCTACGAGCACTTCCTCAGGCACTACAGCGTGAAACTCGACAACTACTCACTCTTCGAGGAACACCTCCATAACCCGCGGGTGATCGAGGTCGATACGACACAATGAGGCGATAATCATGAAGACAGTAACCCTCACTCTGACCAACCCCTCCGAACTCCTTCTTGAGGGGCAGAATATCACTCCGGATACCTTTGCGGGCAAGAAAGCCGCCGAGATTGCCACCCTCGAACTCTGGGAAGGCAAACAGAAGAACCCGCTCGGGAAGCACTTCACTGTCGCAGGCGACGGTGGAGCGACGGCAGCCGAGACGAAGATCGTCCTTCGCGGGGACTGCACCCGTGTAAAGCGGATCGGCCAGCAGATGACCGCAGGCGAGATCGTCATCGAAGGCAACGCCGACATGTACATCGGCGGCTGGATGAAAGGCGGGAAGATCCACGTGAAAGGAAACGTCGACTCGTTCTGCGGCATCGGGATGGAAGGCGGCGAGCTGATCATCGACGGGAACGCCGGATGTCACCTGGGCTCATCACCCCGCGGCGAGTGGCGTGGCATGAAAGGCGGGCTGATCCGGGTCGCCGGGAGTGTCGGCAGCGACACAGCCACGTTCATCAACGGCGGGACGATCATCATCGGCGGCAACGCGGACATTCACGTCTCCACCCACGGCGAAGGGGGCACCGTCGTCATCAAGGGCGACGCCAGAGGCCGTGTCGGCGGGCAGATGGTGAAAGGCGACATCTACGTCTACGGGACGATCGAGAACCCGCTCCCGGGGTTTTCGATGGTCGGCGAGGTGGAGCAGGAGGTCGACGGTGAGAAGGCCCTCTTCGCCCATTACATCGGGGACCTCGGTGAACGCCACCCCATCTCCAGAGGCAAGACGGTGTATGCAAACCTCTACACCAGACTCTAACCTTTTTTCCCCGGGCATGCGATGACCTCGAAGCCGCAGGCGAGGGGGGCGTGACACCATGGTGAGGCGACACCTCACACAAAAACCGCTCGTTGAGGTCCTGGAGATGATGCGGGCCACCTTTCCGCGCCCGGACCGGACCATTCAGGCCCCGGTGGCCGGGGCGGCCGGACGGGCGACGATCGGCCCCGTCTACTCGCCTCTGACGGTCCCGGCAACGGATGTCGCCGCACGAGACGGCTTTGCCGTCGTGAGCAGCGAGACCCTCGGGGCCGGCGATCGCACCCCGGTCCCGCTCAAAAATCCCTGCCGGGTGAATACCGGCAATGCGATTCTTCCCGGCTACGATGCGGTCGTCATGGTCGAGGATGTCACCGGAGGGGAAGGCTCCTGGAGCACCAGGAAGGCCGCCTTCCCCGGGGAGCATATCCATCCCGCCGGCACCGAGATCCGACAGGGGGAGGTGATCCTCCCGGCCGGGCACCTGATACGGCCCTGCGATATCGGAGCGCTCCTCTCTTACGGGATCACCGATATCGACGTATCGGCCGTGGAGATCGGCCTCCTCCCAACAGGGAGCGAACTGGTCCCGGCGGGCGAGCGCCCGGACCCGGGAGAGGTGATCGAGAGCAATACCACCGTCGCCGCAGCATGGTTCGCCGAGGCCGGCGCCACCTGCACCCGCTACCCGATCGTCCCTGACGACCCGGAGCTCCTCAGGCAGGCTATCGGGAGGGGCATCCGGGAGAACGACCTGCTCCTGGTCTCCGCCGGGTCATCGGCAGGCACCCGGGACTTCACCGCCGGCGTCATCGGTGACCTCGGCGGGGTGCTCGTCCACGGCATTGCCATGAAACCGGGAAGACCGGCAATCGTCGGCAGGATCGACGGCAAACCGGTCGTCGGCCTTCCGGGTTACCCGATCGCCGCCCTGACGGTCATCCGGGAACTCATCCTCCCCCTGCTCGCGGAATGGGGATTTCACGCCCGGCCCCGGGAGACCCTCCGTGCCCGGCTCGCCGGGACGGTCACGGGAGATCCGGGGTTTGACGAATTTATCCTCCTCACCGTCTCGCGGACCGGAGACCGGTATACCGCCACTCCCCTGCCCCCGGGAGCCGGGACGCAGATGACGGTAGTGCGTGCAAACGCCCACCTGCACGTTCCGGCAGGCACCGGTACTATCTGTGAGGGCACGGAGGTCGATGTCCTGCTGACCGGGCCGCGTGCGCTGATCCGGGAGGCCCCGGGGAGTCCCGGACCCGCACCGGAACACCAGGTGCGGGGAGATGCGGCACTCCCGCTGAAAGAGAGTTCCTGACGGCGCCCGGTCACCCCTCGCTCTCGCAGGTATCCATCTGGGTGCGGATGCGGGCCTCGAGGTCAGGAAGCCTCTCCTGGTATTCCCGTGCGAGCAGGAACGTCCGGACGGCGTCGCCCATCCCCCGGTGGACGCAGAGGAGGTGACGGTACTCTTCGGGAACGGGATACCGGAAGTGCGTCGAGGCGACGGCGGATCCGTCGACGCTAAAGTCGATGAGCCGGGCGAGGCGGTCGAGGGAGAGGACCTGTTTCATCCCGAAACGCCGCCGGATCTCCCGCTGGAGGTCGATCAGCATGCAGCCGTCGAGCGAGAAGTTTGCGGCCCGGAACGCCTTCTTCTCCATATCTGCTGCAAAGACGACGATAGCCGGAGTATCCCCTGCCGCGATGACCGCCTCCATGAAGGTCCCGAGGTCCCCAAACGCATGCCGGGCGGTCTCTTCTGCCGCCGGCACCTCGTCGTCGGAGACCCGGAAGGAGTGGTCGTAGGCCATCCCGTACTCGCCGCGACCCATATTCGCCACGGTCGTCGCGACGCCGACAGTTTTGCCGCACGGGTCGGTCACCTTCTTCCAGATCTCGACATCGATGTCGTACCGGAACTGCTCGCCCGCGTAGTGGACGCTGTCATCCTCCGGTCGGTGGACGACTGCACCGATCTCGATCGGCATTATGACTCCCCGACTGGTGCCGTATACATACCCGAACTCGATATCCAGGTAGACGCGCCTGCCTGACCCGCCCGTCGCGGACTGTACCACAGTAGAGATCTCTTTCCCCGACAACGAAAAGGTTTCGCGGCCTCCTGTCTCCCGGAAAGATTTATCCTGCAGGACATAAGCCATTTATAGAAGAGCAGGAGGCCCTGCACCCAACGACCATGAGACTCTCCGCAATATGGGAAAAACTTCGTAACAGCGGCTTCTTCGGAGAGAGACCTCCAGAACACCCGGAGCCCACCGGCGATGACCGGGAAGCGGAGGTGCGTGCGCTCCTCGCCCGCCCCCCATTCGGGATCACCGATCTCCGCGACGCCGCCCTCCCCCTCTACGACCGGGCACTGACCCACCGGTCGTACATGAGGACCGGAGAGTATCCGGTAACGGCAGTCGACGACAACGAGCGGCTTGAGTTCCTGGGGAACTATATCCTTGACTTCATCATCGCCGACCACCTCTACGGGGGGTACGACCTCCCGCCGGGGGAGATGAACCGGAGACTCCAGGTGACGCGGAACACGAAACTCGCCGACATCGTCTTCCGGCAGGGCCTCGGCATCGACAGCGTCATCAGGAGACGGGGGCAGGTGCTGACCGACTCTATCATCGCCGATGCGTTCGAGGCCCTGATCGGCGCTATCTACCTCGACTGCGGCCTCACCGTGGCCCGGGAGGTGGTGCTCGCGATCTTTGAAGGAGAGATTGCAGCGTGCGACACCCGCAGGAACTACCGGGGAAGGCTCCAGGAGTACGTAGCCCGGGAGAACCTCGGCGAACTCGATTACGCCTTCCGCCAGACCGGACCCGGGAACTGCCCGGTCTGGGCCGCACGGGTGATCGTCGGGGGGACTCCCCTCGGGAAGGGAGAAGCGCGGACCAAGCAGGGAGCCGCGATGCTCGCGGCAAAAGAGGCGCTCGGCCGTCTCGGGGAGGAGTGAGATGGTGCAGCCGGCCGGCAGGGATGCGACCGTCGCGGTCGTCCGCTGCGACGGCTATGACCTCGAGGAAGTCGATGCGGCCGTCCGCCGTGCGATCGACCTCGCCGGCGGCATAGAGAGGTTCGTCTCGCCGGGGGAGAAAATCCTCCTCAAACCAAACCTCCTCCAGGGGCAGGCGCCGGAACGGTGCGTCACCACGCACCCGGCAGTCGTCGCTGCCGTCGCCCGGCTCCTCACGGAACACGGGTGCCGGGTCGTCATCGGCGACAGCCCCGGGGCCGGGGTCGTCTACAGCGAGGCGAACCTGCGGCGGGCATACTTGCGCGCCGGGTATACGGCGGTGGCGGAGGAGACCGGCGCCGTCCTCAACTACGATACCAGTTCCCGGGTCATCTCGTTCCCCGAGGGCGAGGCGATGAAGCAGTTCTCCATCATCACCCCGGCCGCAGAGGCCGACGCGATCGTTGTTGTTTCCAAGGCCAAGACCCACATGTGGACCCGGATGACCGGCGCCACCAAGAACCTCTTCGGGCTCATCCCGGGGCTCGATAAGCCGGTCTTCCACTTCCGGTTCCAGGACGAGTATGCCTTCGGGAGGATGCTCGTCGACCTCAACGAGTGCATGAAGCCCCGGCTCCAGATCGTGGACGCAGTCATGGCGATGGAGGGGGACGGCCCCCAGGCCGGCAGCCCGAGAAAGATCGGGGTGATCCTTGCCGGGAGCGACTATTCGGCCGTGGACACCGTTCTTGCGCGGCTCATCGGCATGGAGCCGCTCGAGATCGGGAGCATCAGAAGCGCGGCCGCGCGCGGCCTTCTCGATCCCGGGGCTGTCCGGACAGTCGGCGACGACCCTCTGGACTTCGCGGTCCCGGACTTCCGGAAACCCTCGACCTACGCCGGCGGGGGGGCGGGCGTCTGGCGGCGGGTGGTCCTCGCCGTCGTCCAGCGGTTCGGGAAGACCTACGCTCCCCGGCCCGGCGTGATCGCTCCGGCGTGCATCGGCTGCGGGAAGTGCGAACGGATCTGCCCGGTGCACGCGATCACCGTCACGGAAGGCAGGGCGACGATCGATCTATCGCGCTGCATCCGGTGCTACTGCTGCCACGAGATGTGCACCGAGCACGCCATCGCCCTCTCCCGGGGCCTCACCGGGAGACTCCTCGCCCGCCTGCTCGGGTGAGGCGACGAAGCCAAAACGCTCATGAGTGATGCCGGCAGAGCAGGGGCCATGCCATGCCCGTTCTGCAACCCGGCCAGGGAGGATATCGTCGCGGCAAACGATCTCTGCTACGCCCGCTACGACATCCACCCGGTCAGTCCCGGCCACCTGCTCGTCATACCGTTCCGGCATGTGGCGAGTTACTTTGATACGACAGACGAAGAAAGAATGGCGCTTGCCCGGCTCATCGACGACTGCAGGGCGAAGACCGAGCGTGCGCATCATCCGGACGGCTACAACATCGGCGTCAATGTTGGAGAGGTCGCGGGACAGAACATCATGCACGTTCACATTCACTTCATCCCGCGCTATCGGGGTGACGCCGGAGAGCACGGAGGGGGCGTGCGGCGCGTAATACCGCGAAAAGAAGGGTGGCGGCGGGCGTCAGGTTCCCGGAGAGGGATGAGATGAAATCGGCCCTCCATCGTCTGAACACGGCCTGGGCCGGGACGGGCCAGCCGATACCCCGGGGTGCCTATTTGGAATGATTAATTATGTAAGTAAGGCATAGTTACCTTACGAGGGACTTTAGTGCAGACGCTGCTCTTCCTAATACTATTTCCCATCCTCGTCGCGTGTCTTTTATTGTTTGTGAAACAGACGACATTGCGTTACGCGGTGGTCGCCCTCTCCGCTCTGGCAATCGGCGGAGCATCGATATATCTGCTTATGCAGTATGCGTTCGAGGGCGCGGTCTACTTCGCCGCGCCTTCGGAGGCGGCCAGCCTTGTTATGGTGGCCATCGAAATGGGTCTGGCGCTCTTCATCGTTTACATGGGCGCAAAGTTCAGGAACTACCTGGCAATCGTACTGTCCGTCGTTCAGGCGGCGCTGGTGGTATACCTTGAGATATCGTTCCCGGAGAACCTTCACGCGGTCAACAACCTCTTCATTGACCAGTTCTCCATCATCATGGCCCTGATCGTAGGGCTCATCGGGAGCCTCATAGCCGTATACGCGGTCAGGTACATGGAGACATACCACCACCACCATCCAGAGGTGCGTGACCGGCAGAAGATGTTCTTCTTCGTTACCTTCATCTTCCTCGCCGCGATGTTCGGCCTGGTCTTCTCCAACAACCTCATGTGGCTCTTCTTCTTCTGGGAGATCACCACGATCACGTCGTTCCTGTTGATCGGTTACTCGGAGACGGAGGAGGCGACAAAGAACGCCTTCCTTGCGCTGGTGATGAACCTCCTCGGCGGGGTC
Source organism: Methanoculleus marisnigri (assembly GCA_002503885.1). GTDB lineage: Archaea > Halobacteriota > Methanomicrobia > Methanomicrobiales > Methanoculleaceae > Methanoculleus > Methanoculleus marisnigri_B. The sequence continues at coordinate 53,820 of DASQ01000108.1, forward strand.
GCGTTCGTCGTGGCGCTCATCTTCCTTGCCGCAACCGAACCGACGAGCGGGGGCATCGATCTTGCCCGGGTGCTCACCTCGGGGGACGCGGCCGTCATCCTGATCCCGGCCGTCCTGATCGGGTTTGCCGGTATCACGAAGGCTGCGCTGATGCCCTTCTCCTCCTGGCTCCTCGGGGCGATGGTGGCCCCGACCCCGGTCTCGGCCCTGCTCCACTCGAGCACCATGGTCAAGGCCGGCGTCTACATCCTGGTCCGGTTCTCACCGGTCTTCGCCGGGACATTCGCCGGGTTCTCCGTCGGTCTTGTCGGCGGAGTGACCTTCGTCGTCGCATCCGCGATCGCGATATCACAGAGCGACGCCAAATCGGTCCTCGCCTACTCGACGATAGCCAACCTCGGCCTGATAGCTGCCTGTGCGGGTGTCGGGACCTACATGCTCGTCTGGGCTGCGATCCTCTTAATCATCTTCCACGCCGTCGCGAAGTCGCTCCTCTTCCTCGGGACCGGGGTGATCGAGCACCGGACCGGGAGCCGCAATATCGAGGATATGGAGGGCCTGATCGTCCGGATGCCGAAGATGGCAGTGATGATGTTCATCGGGATCGCCGGCATGTTCCTTGCGCCATTCGGTATGCTGATCTCCAAGTGGGCGGCGATCGAGGCATTCGTCCAGGTCCCCTTCGGCCTGGTCTTCATCGCCATCCTCGCCTACGGGAGCGCCGTCACGGTCTTTTTCTGGGCGAAGTGGATGGGCAAACTCGTCACGGTCACCCGGAGCCAGGAGAAGGTCGAGAAGGGATTCTTCGAAGAGTCCTGGGCCCCCCTCTACATCATCACCGGCCTCGTGATAGCGGCCGTCCTCCTCTTCCCGGTCATATCCTCGACGCTGATTGAGCCCTACGTCCTTGCTATCTACGGGGTTACGGCACTCCTCCCGCAGGCGAACGTCGCCATCATGCTCCTGATGATGGCCCTGCTCCTGGTCCTCCCGGTCTCGTTCCTCCTCTTTAAGAGGAGCGCAAAGCACCTCCCGGTCTACATGTGCGGGAGGCCCTCGACACCGGACCTGCATTTCGCCGGGTCCCTCGGTCTGACCCGGGAGGTCCAGACGCAGAACTACTACCTCACCGAATACTTCGGCGAGGCACGACTATTCCGCCCCGGAGCAGTGGTCTGCATCATCCTGATCCTTGCATCATGGGTCCTTGCAGGGGTGGCCTTATGACCTGGACCTGGCTCATCGGGGCGGTCCTCTTCCTCATCCTCGCGCCCGTCGCCGGCGGCCTCATCGCCGGTATCGATCGAAAGATCACCGCGCGGATGCAGGGGAGAGTCGGGCCGCCGCTCCTGCAGCCTTTCTACGACGTCGGCAAGCTCTTCGAGAAGGAGAACGTCGTCGTCACCACGGCGCAGAACTTCTACGTCCTCGCCTACCTGATCTTCATCGCCCTCTCCGGCGCGTTATTCTTCGCGGGAGGGGACCTCTTACTGATCGTCTTCGCCTTCACGCTCGCCCATGTCTTCCTGGTGCTCGGGGCCTACGCGGTCCACTCGCCCTACAGCCACATCGGGGCCGAGCGGGAACTGATTCAGCTGATGGCCTACGAGCCGATGGTCATCCTTGCAGTCGTCGGGCTCTACATGGTTACGAACAGTTTTTACGTCGCCGATATTGCAACCACGACCATACCTGCCATCCTCTACCTCCCCGGTGTCTTCCTGGGCTTCGCCGTCATCCTGACGATCAAGCTTCGGAAGTCTCCCTTCGACATCTCGACGTCGCACCACGCGCACCAGGAGATCGTCAAGGGCATTACGACGGAGTTCTCGGGTTCAACGCTCGCGCAGGTCGAGATCGCCCACTGGTACGAGAACATCTTCCTCCTCGGGTTCATCTTCCTCTTCTTTGCCTGGAACCCGATCATCGGGGTTGTCGCAGTCGTGGTCACCTACGTAGCCGAGATATTCATCGACAACGTCACGGCACGGGTTCGGTGGCAGGCGGCACTGAAGAGTGGGTGGCTTGCAGCAGTTCTTGCCCTCGCGAACCTGGCGATCCTCTCCTATATGATGCTAGGGGGTGTATGAGTACCATGGCATACCTGAAGAGATCACCCTGGATCCTTCACTATGATGCGTCCAGCTGCAATGGGTGCGATATCGAGGTGCTTGCCTGCCTGACACCGCTCTACGACGTGGAGCGGTTCGGCATCATCAACACCGGAAACCCGAAGCACGCGGATATCCTGATGATCACCGGTGGGATCAACGAGTTGAACCGGCCGGTGGTCAGAAACCTCTACGAGCAGATGCCGGAGCCAAAGGTCGTCATTGCAATCGGTGCCTGTGCCGCAACCGGCGGTGTATTCCGTGAGTGCTACAACATCACAGGAGGCATCGACAAAGTTATCCCCGTCGACGTCTATGTCCCGGGATGCGCGGCGCGGCCGGAACAGATCATCGACGGTGTTGTAACGGCGCTCGGGATTATCGAGGAGAAGCGGACGAAGATGACGAGAGACGCGCAGGCAAAGGAAGAAGCGCGGCACGCGGCAGGTGAGAGCACATGACAGTTAAAGAAGAGCAGACTACCATCAGCGTTGCGCTGGAGGATCTCCTGCGGGAGGTCAAAGGGCTCCAGGCCGACGGATACCGCCTCGTCCAGATCGGGTGCACGGACATCGGCGGGGCCTACGAGATCAACTACTCGTTCGATAAGGACTACCAGTTCAAGAACCTCCGCCTGACGGTCGGGCCGGATATAGAGGTGCCGAGCATCTCCGGCATCTACTGGGGGGCGTTCGTCTACGAGAACGAGACGCACGACCTCTTCGGGATTCCGATCACCGGGATCAACATCGACTTCAAGGGGACGTTCATCAAGTCGGGGGAGAAGTACCCGTTCAGCGTCACGAGAAGGGGGGGTGACCAATGCCGAAACGCATAGTCGTGCCGTTCGGGCCGCAGCACCCGGTGCTGCCGGAACCGATTCACCTCGATCTCGTCCTCGAAGACGAGCTGGTGGTGGACGTAGTCCCCTCCATCGGCTACATCCACCGCGGGCTCGAACAGCTCGTGCAGAAGCGCGAGTTCACCGAGTACGTCTACGTGGCGGAACGGATCTGCGGCATCTGCAGTTTCATGCACGCAGTCGGCTACTCTCAGGGCGTCGAGCACATCATGGGGCTCGAAGTCCCCGACCGGGCACGGTACCTCCGGACTATCTGGTCGGAGTGCTCGCGTCTCCACTCGCACCTCCTCTGGCTCGGCCTCTTTGCCGACTCTATGGGCTTTGAGAACCTCTTCATGCGGTCCTGGCAGCTCAGGGAGAGCGTGCTCGACACGCTTGAGGACACCACCGGTGGCCGGGTCATCCAGGGCACCTGCAAGGTCGGCGGAGTCAGGCGCGACATAGGGCAGGAGAAACTCGACGAGATGCACCGGGCCCTCGACCCCTTCGAGGAGCAGTGCCGGGACCTCGGCGATGTCTTCTTGAACGACGATACGGTGAAGTACCGTCTCAAGGGGCTCGGAGTTATCTCAAAGGACGAGGCCTACGCTCTCGGGGCGACAGGACCGACCGCCCGGGGGAGCGGGGTCGCGATGGACCACCGGGAGACCGGATACGCTGCCTACGGGGATATCGGCTTCAAACCCGTCGTCGAGACCGCCGGGGACTGCTACGCCCGGTGCGCCGTCAGGGTCAGGGAAGTCTACGCCTCTATCGACCAGATCCGGCGCGCGATCGATCAGATACCTGAAGGACCGCTCGACGTGAAGGTGAAGGGAACACCGAACGGCGAGTACTTCTCCCGCGTGGAGCAGCCGCGCGGTGAGGTCGTCCACTACCTGCGGGGCGACGGCACCAAACACCTTGCCCGGGCGCGTATCAGGACGCCGACGCTCGCGAACATCCCGATGCTGGTGAAGATGCTCCCCGGCGTGCAACTCGCCGATGTCCCGGTCGTGGTCCTCTCGATCGATCCCTGCATCAGCTGCACGGAGAGGTGAGACGGCATGGGATTTTTTGCGATGACAAAAACCGTCCTCCGGAACCTTGCAGAGGGACCGGCCACCCGCCAGTATCCAGCGGTCCCGGCGCGGACGAGTGCCCTCACCCGGGGGCACATCACCTTCGACCCGGCAACCTGCCGCTCCTGCGGCCTCTGCTCGCGGCGGTGCCCGTGCGAGGCGATCCGTCTCGATAAAGAAGAGAAGGTCTGGGAGATCAACCGCATGCGGTGCATCGCCTGCGGCGACTGTGTCGAGGGCTGCCCGTTCGGGAGCATCACGATGGAGCGGGACTACCTCCCGCCGGTAGTGGAGTTCGTGGTGGAGCGCCACACCATCACCTACGTGAAACCCGAAAAGCCCGAGAAGATACCAAAGGAAGATAGCGCGGGCGAGAGCGCGTGAAGGGAGGCCGGGATGAGGAGCCCCGGTGAGATCTTTTTTTGCTATTTTTTGACTGACAACTATCGATCAGTGGAAGGTCCAAAGGTTGGCAGGTGCAATCGCAACTGCTGAAACAGCCGAAACTGTAAGAGAACCCCGTACACTGGACCGTGGGAATATCGCCACGGGGGGAAGGGGCTGACGGGGAGTGCGAGCGAGAGCGAGCTTGAGCACCGATAGGTGCGAGGGGGGAGCATCCCCACGTTACACCTTCAGACTTCATCCCTGCAGACTGTTCTACTCCTGACCCCCACCTCTCCCGCGCTTCGCGCTCCTCCCCCGCCCCAAGGGCGGGGGCAGTGCGTGGCGATGCCCGATGGAAAGCTGTGGATGGGCATACGCGACCGGCCAAGAGTTCAGCACCTTAAACCAGTGTGAGTTACAGAACGTGACCCACAGGGTGCAGCGTCGTCCCCTATCTCTCGACTTCAGACAACTTACCCCCTTTCATTTCCGCACCAGCGGATGGACCATGTGGATGATGTCGTAGGTGCTGCTCGGGTATGCCCACGGGATCGCGTCCAGCGTCAGGTCGTCCACCGTCAGGTTGTGCCTGATCGCGAGGGCGAAGATGTTGATCACCTCCTCGACGTGAGGCCCGATGAGGTGGGCCCCGAGGATCCGGCGGGAGTCGCCGTCGATCAGCAGTTTGTAGCTGACATACTTCTGACCGATGCTCCGGTTCGTGAAGCGCCCCGACAGGTCGCCGGCGTTGACGATGTAGGGTATCCCCCCCTCCATCGCCGCCGCTTCCGTGAGCCCGACGGAGGCGAGGGGCGGCGTCGTGAAGACAGCGCTCGGGACGACGGAGTAGTCCGCGACCCGTGCGTTCCCGCCCAGGATGTTGTCGACGACGATGTGGGCATCCATCACCGCCACCGGCGTCAGTTGCGGGCTCCCTGCGTTCGCATCCCCGGCCACATAGACGGCGGGGTTCGAGACGCTCCGGAGGTATTCATCGACCACGATTCCCCGCCCGTCGGTCTCGACGTTTCCGGCCGCAAGGTCGAGATCCTCGATCGCGGAGACCCTGCCGGCGCCGTGGACGACCATATCGGCATCGAAGGTCTTCACCTCCCCCTCCCTCCCGGCCCGCACCCGGAGGCCGGCGGCGTTCCTCTCGACCGAGAGAAGCGGCATGTTCACCTGCACGTCGATCCCGATCTCTTCCGACGCCACCACCAGCCGGTCGACGATATCGGGGTCGAACCCTGAGAGCACCCGCCCACTCCGCTGGAGGATCGTCACCGCCGACCCGGCCGCGGCGGCCACGTGGGCGAACTCGAACGATATGTAGCCTCCACCGACGAAGACGATCCGTTCCGGGAGCGCCTCGAGGTAGAAGAAATCGTCGCTCAGGGTCATGAGGTCCGCTCCCGGGATCTCCAGGGGGCGCGGGTGCGCACCGGCGGCGACCACGATATGCCGGGCCGTGAGCGTGTCGTCGCCGATAGCCACCCGGTCCAGGCCGACAAAGCGGGCAAGCCCATGGTAGGTGTGGATGCCCGCCTCCCGGAAGCTTCCCTCCTTCCGCTGCGGGACGGGGTCGGTGAACGTGCGCTCGAAGGCGACCAGTCGGGGCCAGTCGATCACGACCTCACCCCGGATACCGTTCCCCTGCTGGTCACGGACGCGGGCAGCCGCCGCAGCGGCACCGGCAAGCACCCTCTTCGGGACGCAGCCCCGGAGGGCGCACGTCCCCCCGTAATCCCGGCAATCGGCTATCGCCACCCGCATTCCGGCTTTCCTGCAGTGCCAGGCGATGTCGGAGCCGGCGACCCCGGTCCCGATAACGACGACATCGTACTCCCGCTCCATAATGGGGCTCCGGTCGCCATAGAGCGGTATAAAGGTTTACCCGGACCGTCGGGCAACGGTACCACCGGTCGCTCTGCTGGAGAGCCGGGAGGTCAGAAGTAGAGAAAGGAGACGATGCCGACCGCAATCACGATGAAGACGACGGTCATGACGCTCCCCGCGACGACATAGTCCCGGGTCCGGTAGTTCCCGGGACCCCTCAGGAGGGCGTTCACCAGGTGGGTCGGAAGGAGTTCGAGGAGCGCGAGCCCGCGGGGATCGAGCCCGAACGAGCCTGCCATCACCAGCACAAGCGGAGCCAGGAGGACCTGGGTCTCCATCGGGCACCCTATGGGAGGGGAGCTGAAAAAGGTGCGGGGGACCGGGGATTGAAGCGGAGATGCCCTGGAACCCGGGAAAATCACTCGTAGATCGCGCGGGTAACCCGGTGCGGCTCAAACTGTCCACGGTGGAAGACCCGGACCTCGACCTCCGCGCCTTTCCCGAAGTCCCGCATCCGGAGGTCGTAGGTCCGCCGGACGTAGCGCAGCCCCTCCCGGACGAAGAGGTCCCGGAGGGCTCGCCGGAACCGGATCTCCTGGTCGAGGAACGCTGCCTCGTATGCCCGGGTCTCCCGGGCAATCCGGACGCATTCGGCGTCGTCGATCGGGGTGTTGTAGCAGCCGTGCTTGTTCAAGCCGCCGATCTGCCGCCAGCCGATGGCGCCCGTCTCGTCGGCCTCCCGGTGGAGCATGTAGGGGTAGACCCGGCAGATCGAGAACCGCCGGTCGTAGATGCTGCACCTGCCGTTCTCGAGGAATATGCAGGTCCCTTCCGGTCCTGTCCGGAGGGCATATCCCGATACGTAGAACCTCCCCTGCTGATCGCAGGCATCGTAATTGGGCGCCGGAATTATGGCGTCCGGCCTAAATGAGCGGACACGGTCGGTGTCCTCTTCCAGCAGGAAGACATGGCCGTTGAACTCCCGGGTGCAGCACCGGCCGCAGCAGTCGCAGGAGAACCCCACGTCCCGGATGACGTCTATGAACTCGTCTTCCGGAAACTGGAGAAGGTCTTTTAGTTCCTGCTCGAGGGCTTCAATCTGTTCGTCGAATGAGAGCGTAGTGGGGGCCTCCGTCATTATGTCCGGCAGGATGCGCCGGCACCGGTACCCTCAATGTTGAACGGGGAGGGGGATATGCCCATCGGCATCCGCCGTATCATGACTTTTTCCCCACCATCGCAACGTAGATCAGGAACTGCTCTTCGCCGCCGATGCCGAGAAGCCGGTTCATCGCCGCGTCGTCAAAGGCGGCGATCGCACAGACCCCGCACCCCACGCTTAAAGCCGCCAGGTAGAGGTTCTGGCAGACGTGGCCGGCGTCCAGGTGCAGGTAGCGGTAGCCGCGCTCACCGTAGCGCCACGTCATCCGGTCCGGAACGGCAGTCCAGAGGAAGGTGACGGCGCTCTTGAGGATATGCTGCTGGTTCAGGCACCCCGCCGCCACTCGCACCTGACGGTGCTCGAACTCCGTTCCCGGAGGGAACATCGTTCCTGCCGTTTGATCCGGGATCGCGCGACTCTTCGGCAAGGCGGTGCTCCAGCGCCAGGTAGCGGTAAAGTCCCGGGGGAGCATCCTCGACGCGGTTGATCAGCAGGTAGGTCTCGAACGCGTGCCGTGCGCCCACGGACGGGACCGTGCGGAGGGTGAAGATCCTGTCGACATGCCTGACCCCCTGGGTGCCGATCACGTCCCGAAGGTCGACCTTCGGGATGGCGATATCGCCGGGCGCGGGCAGCGGGATGATCGTCTTTGCCTTCGTGTACGGGAGATCGAGAGGCGGTGGCGGGCGGCCCAGCAGCTGGGCCGACGGTGGCTGACTCCCGTATTCTGTCCTCAGCGTGAACTCCTTTCCTGCCCCGCGCAGGGACCTGGCAGCCCGGTGAATGCAGAAGATAAATAATCTTTTCCCGCCGCGAATCCTTTCGCTGCAGGCGGTCGTCCGGGCCGGACTCCGGAAACGTATTACCGGACCCCGCCCAACTAATATCACCACTTTCGAGGCGTTTGCGTGATCGTAACCTTCATCATATTCATCGTCGGCATAGCCCTCCTCGTGAAGGGAGCCGACCTCTTCGTAGGCGGCGGAAGCGGCCTTGCCCTCCGCTACAGCATCTCCCCGGCCCTGATCGGGTCCACGATCATCGCGTTCGGCACCTCGCTACCCGAACTCGTCGTCAGCACGAACGCTGCAGCCACGGGCAACTCGGGTATTGCGCTCGGAAATGTCTTCGGAAGCAACATTGCAAACATCGCCCTCGTCCTGGCCCTCTGCACCTTCATACGGCCCGATATGGTCTCCGCGTCCGGGACATCCCGCTCCGCGCTCGTCCGGCATGCTGCGTTGATGCTCGTTGCGACGGCGGCATTCGCCCTGCTCGCCGTGAGAGGCACGCTCGACGCCCTCACGGGGGGGGTGCTCCTCATCCTCTTCGTGGCCATCCTCTTCATGCTCCTGCGGGAACGCCGCGAAGAAGAAGGGGTTGAGATCGAGTCCCACGGATGGGCCGACGCTCTTTACATCGGCCTCGGACTCGTCGCTGTCGTTGTCGGAGCCCAGCTGGTCGTCAACGGCGCCGTCACGCTCGCGGAGATCTTCGGGATTCCCGCCTTTGTCATCGGTGTCTCGGTTGTCGCCGTCGGAACGTCGCTCCCGGAGCTCGCGACGTCCCTGGTGGCCGCCGTCAGAAACGAAGGCGCCATCTCGATCGGCAACATCCTCGGGAGCAACATCTTCAATATCCTCCTGGTCCTCGGGATAAGCCTCCTCCTCGCCCCGGCCACCATCGGGTCATGGATCGACATTATCGTCGTCGTCCTCTTCTCGGTCGCAATCCTCCCCCTGCTCTTTGCCCGCCCGTCCGTCGTCCGGGGCTGGTCGGCCCTCCTGCTCGTCGGCTACGCCGCCTACATGGCCTGGATCTTCGGGGCGGTGTCGGTGTGATGGAGTCCGGAAGACTTCGAAAATATTCGTAGGTTACACAAAGATGATGCATCGGCGCGTGCATCTCCCTCTACCGGAAGGTGAACGAGTATGGGGAACTGGAAACTGGTAATGGTCGCCGCCCTCGGGTCTCTCGTGATCGCCGCGATCATCGGGACCGCCCTCGTGTCGGAGGACGCCGGGGCAGGGACCTATGGGGACTTACAGAAATTCGCGTCAAAAGAGGAGATCAGGGCGTTCTTAAAGGAGCACGCGCAGATAGTGGGGAGCGACAGCGATTACTCCTGGTCCCCGGGAGGTGCCGGGCAGGAGACCGTCGCGAACGCACCGGCGCCGGCGTCGACGGCCGCCCCGACATCCTCCGCCCGCGACTACTCCACCACGAATGTGCAGGTCGAGGGCGTGGACGAGGCCGACTTCGTGAAGAACGACGGGAAGCACATCTACATCATCTCAGGGGAGACCCTCGCGATCCTCGAAGCGTTCCCGGCGAAGGACGCAAAAATTGTCTCCGAGACCCGGATCGACGGGTCGCCGACAGCGCTCTTCCTCGCGGGTGACCGCCTGGTGGTCTTTGCGACCGCAACAGAGGAGCAGATGACCACCCCCGAAGGCAGCGTAACACCGGTCCCGGTCTGGCGGACGGTGACCCACGCTTACGTCTACGGTCTCGGCGACCGGGAAGATCCGGAGCTGGTCCGGACCCTGACCTTCACCGGCGATTACTACGACGCCCGGATGGTCGGGGACTACGTCTACACCCTCACACGGGAGTCTCCCGTCTGGGTCCGGGACGACATCGTCCTCCCCGAGGTGAGGGGGGGCGAGGCCCCGCCTCTCCGGCCCGACATCTATTACCCACAAAGCCCCATGCAGAGCTACATCTTCTACACAGCAAGCGCCTTCTCCGTCCGGAGCGATACGGGCGCCCCCGACGCCGAGACGTTTCTCCTCGGCTACGACACCACCCTCTTCGCATCGCAGGAGAACCTGTATATCGGCTACCGGAACACAGGACCGGTGTATCTCTCCAGGCCATCAACAGACAGCGCCGGCACCCGGGACCGGACGATCATCCACCGGTTCGCGATCGAGCAAGGAAAGATCGACTATAAGGCCATGGGAGAGGTTCCCGGAGATCTCTTAAACCAGTTCTCGCTCGACGAGTATGCGGGCAACCTCCGGGTGGCGACGACCGTCGAGACCTGGACCCGTGATGGGTCTCTCCGGTACAACAACGTCTACGTCCTCGACCCGGCAATGAAGACCATCGGGACGCTCGAACATATCGCGCCAGACGAGCGGATATACGCCGCCCGGTTCGTTTTGGACCGGCTCTACCTCGTGACGTTCAAGCGGGTCGACCCCCTCTTCGTCATCGACCTCTCGGACCCAAAACATCCGGGTATCCTTGGAAAACTGAAGATCCCGGGCTACTCCGACTACCTTCACCCCTATGACACCAACCACATCATCGGTGTCGGGAAAGAGACCAGCGAGAACGATTGGGGCGGTGTCTCGGTGGAAGGGCTCAAGATCGCCCTCTTCGACGTCTCGGACGTAAACAACCCCACCCTGATCGATACCGTCGTGATCGGGGAGGCCGGGACCGATTCGGAAGCCCTCCGCGACCACAAGGCCTTCCTCTTCGCAGCCGAAAAAGGCCTCATTGTCCTTCCGGTGAGCGAGATAAAGCGGGTGGAGAACCCGTCGTCAAGCTACTCCGGCTCTTACAGCACCACGACCTGGCAGGGTGCCTATGTCTACTCGGTGAGCCCGGAGGAGGGGTTCACTCTGAAGGGCATAGTCGCCCACGCCGAGAAAGGGCCTTCCTATGCCTGGGACTCGCCTGACGCGGTGCGGCGATCACTCTTCATGGACGACACCCTCTACACCGTCTCAAAGCGGAGCGTCGTCATGACCGGTCTTGCCGACGGCAGCCGGATCAATGAGGTCTTCCTCCCCTACCGGTGGGAGACCTACCCGACCCCGTATCCGGTCTGGTGACCGGGAGGACGGTGTTTCCTCACCGCCTTGAAGATCTCCATCACGACCACGACCGACGAGGCGAGGACGAGCAGCGAGAGCCATTCGACCAGGGAAACGGGCTGCAGCTGGAGGATATCCCGGATAACGGGGACATAGAGCGCGAGGATATGGATACCCTGCGCGGCGATGACACCGGCGATCAGGAAGTAGTTGCTGCTTATCGGGACACGGAAGGCCGAGCGGTACTCCGACCGGCAGTTAAAGACCTGGAAGTTCTCGAAGAGCACCATCAGCAGGACGATCAGGTTCCGGGCCGCGAACTCGTCCCATCCGTTTGAAAGGAGCCAGTACCAGGTTCCGACCGCCACCAGCGCGATGACGGTACCGGAGATGACGGTCTCCTCGATCATCAGCCGGTTGAAGATCCCCTCCTCCGGCCTGCGCGGCGGCCGGTTCATGACGCCGGGCTCGCCTCGCTCGAACGCCAGCGCCACGTCCTGGATACCGTTCGTCACCAGGTTCAGCCAGAGGAGCTGAACCGCGAGGAGGGGCAGCGGCAGACCCACGATGAGGGCGAGCATGAAGAGGAGCACCTCGGCAAACCCGGTTGATATCAGGAGGTAGACGACTTTGCGGACGTTGTCGTAGGCGTACCGGCCCTCCTCGATCCCGGCGACGATCGAGGCGAAGTTATCGTCGGTGACGATCAGTGACGCCGTATCCTTGGCAACGTCGGTCCCGGAACCCATCGCAACCCCGATATTCGCGCTCCGGAGCGCCGGCGCGTCGTTGACCCCATCCCCGGTGACCGCGACGAAGGCCCCGCTCTCCCGGTAGGCCTCGACGATCCGGAGTTTCTGCAGCGGGGTCACCCGGGCAAAGACCCGGGCGGCCTGCACCCGGTCAATGAACTCGGGGAACGTCGCGATCTCGCCGTCTCCCAGTTCCGCGCCGGTGACGACCTCGTCGGGAGAGGCCGTGATCTCAAGCTCGCGGGCGATGGCAAGGGCCGTTGCGGGGTGGTCCCCGGTCACCATCACCACGTCGACCCCGGCGTTGCGGCACCGCCGCACGGCATCGGGGACGTCGGGCCGGATCGGGTCCATGAACCCGACCAGGCCGAGGAGTTCGAGGGGAGGGAGCTCGGGGTTCTCCGCAGAGACCGGTCCCTCTGCGCGGCCGTGAGCCACGGCAAGCACCCGGTATCCCCGGGAGGTGAGGCCGTCGAGTTCCTCCTGCACGTGGTCCAGGTCGATGGGGACACCCCCCTCCTCTCCCGCGGCCATGGTCCGGCAGAACGGGAGGACCGTCTCGATGGCCCCCTTGACTGCCACCCGGATCTCCCCGCCGTCCTGGTACCAGACGGCGGCGTACCGCCGCTCGGACTCGAAGGGGATCTCAGCGACGGCAGGCGCACTCTCGCGGATACCGGCGGGGTCAAGCCCCAGCTTGTAGGTGAGCGCGAGGAACGCCACGTCGATCGCGTCGCCCTGGTGTGCCCAGTCGTCCTCGCCGGTCCGCTCCAGGGCGGCCTCGTTGGTGATGGTTGCAGCCCGGGCCAGGCGCTCCAGGCGTTTACGGGCAGAGCCGGCTACCGGGGCTCCGGTCTCGTCGAGAACCTCCCCCTCGCCTGCGTATCCGGCGCCCGTGACAGAGAACGACTCGCCGGTCGGCAGACTGACGACCCGGGCGGTCTGCTGGTTCACCGTGAGGGTGCCCGTTTTGTCGCTCGCGATCAGCGTGCAGCTCCCGAGACTCTCCACGGCCGCAAGGAACCGGACGATGACGTTCCGTCCGACCATCCGTGACGTCGCGATCGAGAGCACGACGGTCAGGGCAACCGGCAGGCCCTCGGGGATCGCTGAGACGGCGAGAGCGACGGCGAGGAAGAAGACCTCGATTGGGGGCATCCCCTGGCCGAGGACGATGATCGCAAGCAGTCCGGTGGCGGCAAGGACGGCGATGCTGATCTTTTTGGAGAAATCCTCCATACGAATGACGAGGGGGGGCTTGCCCGCCTCCGACGCCGTGACCGTCTCGGCGATCTGCCCGATCTCGGTATGCTGGCCGGTCGCGACCACGACCCCCATGCTCCGGCCGGTCATGACAGTGCTGCCGGCGTAGAGCATGTTCAGGCGGTCGCCCAGGGGGAGGGTTGCGCCCACGGGATCGGGGCTCTTCCCGACCGCGTGGGACTCGCCGGTCAGGAGCGATTCGTCGACGGTGAGCGACCGCGCCGTGAGGGTGCGGGTATCGGCGGGGACGCGGTCGCCCGACTCCAGGACGACGCGGTCGCCGGGGACCAGGTCTTCTGCCGGGACGGTCGTCTCCCGCCCGTCCCGCCTCACCCGTGCACGGATCTTGAGCATCTGCTGCAGGGCCGTCGCACTCTTCTCCGCCTTCACCTCCTGGAACGTACCGATGACGGCATTAAGCAGGATGACGACGAAGATGAAGGCCGCGTCGGTGACGTCGGCGAAGAGGAGGGAGATGATCCCGGCCGCAAGGAGCACGTAGATGAGCGGGCTCGTGAACTGCCGGAGGAAGACCTCAAAGACCGTCGGCGGCCGCTTCGCCGGGAGGGCGTTCTCCCCGAAGACCTCCCGCCGCCGGGTGACCTCCGCGTCCGTGAGGCCCCCCGTCGGCGATGCGAGCCGTTCGGCTACGTCGCCCGCAGGAAGGGCGTGCCATGCCGTCGTCCGGGACTCGTCGGGGGAGAGGAGGGGTTCCATGATATCATCTCACGAGGTATACGTCGCAGGGTGCCGATGCCCGGGAGAATAGATATAACCGACCGTGCCGGACGTCCTGTTTTCGAGGAGGTAGGACGGTTTGGTGGAACGGTTCCCTCCTGCGAGGCTCGAAATGCCGCCGATAGTTATCTCCCTGGATATGACCGGAAAGGATCTCTCTCGCCCGCATATAAAAACCTGCGGGCAGGCGACCCGCGAGAGGGGTCACGCGTGGATCATCGTCAGCATCATCTTGAAACGGGTGACGGCATGGACCGCATGGGGTTTATGTGCCGGCATGATGATCAGGTCGCCCGTCTTCAGGGAATATTCCGTGCCCGCGATGGTGACGAGGGCCTCCCCGTCGACGACCTGGAGGACGGCGTCGTAGGGTGCGGTGTGCTCCGAGAGGCCTTCGCCCGCATCGAAGGCAAAGACCGTGATCGTGCCCGATTTTGTGTAGGCGAGCATCCGGCTGACGATTGAGCCCGGTTGGTAGGCAACGAGGTCGCGGGGATCGATGACCTGTTCAGTGAGGGTTTCTTTCTTCGTCTCAGGCATACTGGCCGGTTTCTCCTGCAGGGTCTTTTGCTTTGCGCTCCGGGGTGACGATCGGGCATACGACATCTTAACCCTCAAGGACGGACTGAAGACATAACTTGCTTAACCTGATTACCGCCCGATCCACTGTGAGAAGAATATTATAACGAGTGGATGAACTGTTAATGAGTCAACTACCCCCGGTTAAAACCGGGGGCTTGCAGCTAGAATCATCGGAGATGCTTCTGCTACCATAGGCTGGTTGGCGGCAGCCCTGAAGGCAATGTTTTTCGCAGCATTTGTGTCAGCAGGTTCGGTGTGGCCGCACGCCCTACACCAAACGAGGTTTCTGGTTTTCCGGTTTTTCCGGTCAACCTATCCACAGGCCGAGCATCCCTGGCTCGTGTATGCCGGATCAACTAAGACCACCGGCACTCCTGCTC
>DASQ01000105.1:0-17128 GCA_002503885.1 Methanoculleus marisnigri
CCTCCGGCCTCCTCCCCCGCCCCGGCGGGGCGGGGGCAGTGCGTGGCGATAGCCACCACGGTCCACTGCATGGGAATTTTTCCTCGTTCTGCCGTTCTGCTGAATGCGTAGCGGAGACCGGTCGTATTCTCATACCCTTTTTGTTACCGGGCCGTTGTAACTTGAAGACCGTCGACGTTCTCGCACAGCCCCTCTGGTTCCCTCAACCCCCTCTCGGCTTAAGATCCTTCACCGCCGGCCCGTGGATCACCTTCCCATCGGCATCGAAGCGCGAGCCGTGGCAGGGGCAGTCCCAGGTCTCTTCGGCGCTGTTCCAGGCGGCGACGCATCCCATGTGGGTGCAGGTTGGGTTGACTGCGTGGACCCTGCCTTCCCGGTCGCGGAAGACGCCGGCTTTCTGGCCCTCGATCATCAGGACCCTCCCCTCCCCGGGCGGAACGTCCGCGAGGTCTCCGGCCGGCCGGGATATCACGCCGCCGATGTACTTCTCGGCCACCTCGATGTTGTGGACCAGGAACCGCCGGGCCGATGCCGCCGGCTTGAACCGGTCGGGGGCGTAGACCTCCGCCCAGGGGCTCGCGCGGCCCCGGATCATATCGGTGAGGATCGTCGCGGCCGCGGTGCCGTTGGTCATCCCCCACTTCCGGAATCCTGTCGCGATGTAGATGTTCTCGTGGCCTTCCGCGAGCGGGCCGATGTAGGGGACGCCGTCGTTGGTGATGTAGTCCTGCGCCGACCAGCGGTAGTCGACGGACCTGACCGGGTAGATCGACCGGACATACGCTTCGAGGTCGCGGTAGTGCTCCCTCGTATCCACGCTCTCGCCGGCCCGGTGCTCCATGCCGGTGACGAGTACCAGTTCGCCGTCGCCGGTGGGCTGTGACCGCCAGGAGTGGGTGGGCCCTTCGGCGTTGATGAAGGTCCCGTCCGGGAACGGCTCGTCGATCCGGAGGCCGAGGACGTAGGAGCGCGACGGCTCCATACGGGCGTAGTAGAACCCGGGGCTGTCGTAGAAGGGATAGTGGGTTGCAAGGACCCCGGCCCGGACCGTGACGGTCCCCCGCTCCGTCCGGACCGTGCAGCGGCCTCCACCGTCCTGCACCTCGATTGCCCGGGTATTCTCGAAGATCTGGCTCCCGTCGCCCGGTACCAGGGAGGCGAGCAGCAGGAGGTAGTTCCTCGGGTGGAACTGCGCCTGGTTCTCGACGACCACCGCCCCGTAGGTCCTGCCCGGCAGCGGCACCTCCTCTACAAATGTCGCCGGGAGCCCGAGGCTCCGTGCTGCGTCCGCTTCTGCCACGACAAGGTTGCGGGACTCCTCCGACTCCGCGTAGGTGTAGGCGGGTTTCCGCTCGAAACTGCACGGGATGTCGTACTCCCGGACAACCGATGCGACCGTCTCGATCGCCGCCTGGTTCGCTTCGGCATACTGCTGCGCCTGCCTGCTCCCGAACCGGTCGATGAGCTCCGCGTAGATGAGCCGGTGGAGCGAGGTCACCTTCGCCGTCGTGTGGCCGGTCACCCCCCGGCAGATCCTGCCCGCCTCGATCACGGCGACCGCGTATCCGGCCTGCTTGAGCAGAAATGCCGTGGTGATGCCGGTGATGCCGCCGCCCACGACCACCACATCGGTCTCCAGGTTCCCCGGCAGGGGGGATACGACGTCTCCGCCGTTGTCTCCATCCAGAACGACTCGTGCCTGCCCGGCAGGCCATAAGCACCCGGTCCATGCTCCATGCGTCAAGCCTCCTTCTGCCTGCCTGCCCCTCGTCCCCGAACGGGTGCCGGGGAAGGGGCGGCGGCGGTCGGTCCCATTATGCCGGCACCATATATAGGTATGGAGCCCGCCTTCCCCCGCGCCTACTTCCGCACGACCTTCTTCCCTGCAAGGTCCTTCACCGTGGGGCTCTCGATCACCTTCCCGTCGGTATCGTAGCGGGAGCCGTGGCAGGGGCAGTCCCAGGTATCCTCGGCGTTGTTCCACGCGACGGTGCAGCCCATGTGCATGCAGGTCGCATCAAGCGTGGTGACTCTGCCGTGTTCGTCCCGGTAGACTGCAACCTTCTGCCCGTCGACCTCGACGACCTTCCCCTCCCGGGGCGGTATCGCCGCGACTTCCCGGTCGAACCGGGTCGTGTCGACCCTGATCGTCCCCCCGGCCGCCTCGAGTTTCTGCCGCACCCGTTCGGGGAACTCCGGCTGCTCTTTGAACCGCGAAGGATCGAATACCTCCGCCCAGGGGTTCTCGCGGCCCCGGATCAGGTCTGTCAAGATCATCCCTGCCGCCGTGCCGGCAGCCATCCCCCACTTCCCAAAGCCCGTCGCGATGTAGATGTTCTCGTGCCCCTCGGCGATGCGGCCGATGTAGGGGACGCGGTCGGCCGTGATGTAGTCCTGTGCCGACCAGCGGTAGTCGACGGACCTGACCGGGTAGACCGACCGGGCATACGCCTCGAGGTCGCGGTAGTGCTCCCGGGTGTCGGTCACCGTCCCGGTGTCGTGGGCCGCGCCGGTGACGATTACGAGGTCGTGGTCGCCGGCGGGCTGCGATCGCCAGGAGTGGACCGGTCCTTTGGCATTGATGAAGATTCCGTTCGGGAACGGCTCATCGATCCGGAGGCCGAGCGCATAGGACCGTGATGGGTGCATCCGGGCGAAGTATGCGCCGGGACGGTCGTAGATGGGGTAGTGCGTGGCGAGAACCGCGTAGTCGGAGGAGAGCGAGCCCCGGTTGGTCTTCACCGTGACGCCGCCGGGCTGCTCCTCGAGGCCTACCGCCCTCGTCGTCTCAAAGACGTAACTCCCCTCTCCCGGGAGGTGCCCGGCGAGCAGCAGGAGGTAGTTCCTCGGGTGGAACTGCGCCTGGTTCTCGACGACCACCGCCCCGTAGGTCCTGCCCGGCAACGGGACGTCCTCTACAAATGTCGCCGGGAGCCCGAGGCTCCGTGCTGCGTCCGCCTCGGCCGCGACAGAGTCGCGGGACTCTGCCGACTCCGCATAGGTGTAAGCGGGTTTGCGCTCGAAACTGCACGGGATGTCGTACTCCCGGACGAGAGACGCGATCGTCTCGATCCCGGCCTGGTTCGCACCGGCATACTGCCGGGCCTGCTCCTCGCCGAGCCGGTCGATAAGGTCCGCGTAGATGAGCCGGTGGAGCGAGGTCACCTTCGCCGTCGTATAGCCGGTGGCTCCCGTGACGATCCGGCGGGCATCGATCAGGGCGACGGTCAGCCCCGCCTTCTTCAGCAGAAATGCCGTGGTGATCCCCGCTATCCCGCCGCCGATCACCGTGACGTTCACGTGCCCGTCCCCGTCGAGCGGCGGAAACCCCGTCTCCGGTGAGGTTGCTATCCAGTACGACTCAGCTGTTCCCGGCAGATCGTTATTCCGTTCCCGCGACTCACCCATTCCTCTTCGCCTCCCGGCTGATGGGTGCCGGGGCACCTATATAACGGTTATGCAGGAACAGCAGGGAGGCCCCTGCCGTTACGCATAAGAACGATCGCGAGAATGGAGGAGAGATCTGATGAGCGCAATCCACACGATCGGGGACTATGAGCAGTATATCGGAAAAGAGGCTGTACGTCGCATTAAGGCGAAGGCACGGCCGCTCCGTGACATGCATGTCATGCACATGAACTCCACCTACTACGGAGGTGGGGTCTCCCAGATCCTGTCATCCCTGACGCTCCTGATGAACAGCCTCGGGATACAGACCGGGTGGCGCGTCGTCCACGGCCCGCCGGACTTCTTCAGCGTGACGAAGAAGTTCCATAACGCCCTCCAGGGAGCGGAGATCAACCTGACCGGCCGCAAAAAGGAGATCTACGAAGATGTCATTCACGAGAACGCCGTACGGAACCATCTCGACCACGATGTGGTCTTCATCCACGACCCGCAACCGCTCCCGCTGATCACCCATTACCGGAAGAAGAGCCCCTGGGTCTGGCGCTGCCACCTCGACCTCACCGCACCGAACCGGGAGGTCTGGAACTACCTTCTCCCGTTCGTCGAGAAGTACGACGCCGTCGTCCTCTCCTGCGGGGAATACCGCCGGGATCTCAGAAAACCGCAGATCTACTTCACGCCCGGAATCGACCCCTTCTCCATCGTGAACCGCGAACTCTCTGAGGACGCCGTCGACGAGCGCCTCGCGCACTACGGCATCCCGACCGACCTCCCCCTGGTCGTGCAGGTCTCCCGGTTCGACCACTGGAAGGACCCCGAGGGAGTCATCCAGGCATTCCAGAAGGCAAGGAAGGAGGAGGAGTGCACCCTGGTCCTCGTCGGGAACGTGGCGACCGACGACCCGGAGGGTGCGGAGGTCTACCGGTCGCTCCTCGCCCACCGGAGCGAGCGGATCATCGTGAAAAGCGTCCAGGACGGCGCGCTGGTGAACGCGCTCCAGCGGCGGGCAGCGGTCGTCCTCCAGAAGTCCATCCGGGAAGGGTTCGGGCTGACGGTCTCGGAGGCGATGTGGAAGGGCGCAGCGGTGATCGGTGGGAACGTCGGCGGCATCCGCCACCAGATCCAGGACGGGGAGAGCGGGTTTCTGGTCTCCTCGGTCGACGAGGCTGCGGAGAGGATCGTCAGGCTGCTCCGCGACCCCGATCTTGCGCGACAGCTCGGACGTGCGGCGCATGAGAGGGTGCGGGAGCATTTCCTCTTCACCCGCACCGTCGAGCAGTACCTCAACCTGATCGGCTCGTTCGAGCCCGAGTTCCGGCTGCGGGGAGGCGTGGAGTCTTCCTGCGGGTGACCCCTCAAAAGAGTGAGGGTGGGATGGCGGCTCTCACTCCGTCAGCCGTTTGTTGTTGTAGTCGTCGAGATACGCTGCAAGGTCGATGAACTGCTGCCGGAGCGGATCGTTTCCTTTCAATTTCCCGATTTTTGCCGGGGTGTTCTCCGGGTCGGCGAAGAGTTCGCCGGCTTGCTCTATCTCATCGTACGGCACCCATTCTCCGCTGTACATGTTGAGCACAGCCGGGATGTACTGGTGGGCCAGCGTGTAGTAGGCGTTGCCGCCTTTCGGCGACGTCTGCAGGACTGTCATCCAGTCCTGGCCGGAGGAGAAGAAGCTCTCCTCGTAATTGACGATGCTTTCCAGACCTTCAAGGGGAGAAGGCCAGTTCTCCGGGTGGTTCTTCCAGTATCCCTGCGTGAGAGGATCGTAGTTCTCCCATGCGGCCACAGGTGTGGTACATACACAGAGAGCGATAATAATCCCGAATATCAGGTATTTCCGCACTTAATGTCACCTCGTATGTTGGTGTCAGTGACATCCCGACCCGGCCGGCTACCGGCCGGGAGCGCCAGCTCTCCAGAGTCGTGGGTCTGCAGGAATCGGTGTGAGCCCGACCGCTCATGCCGTGAGCGTTGCGATCAGCATTTCTGCCTGCGGAGTGTCTGCCCCTTCCCCCCGAACCGGGCCTGACTCCCCAAGGGATGCCGGGCGAGTCTCCGCGCTCATGATATATATACGTTTCCCGTGCGGCAGGCGCCGGCGGGGATTGGAATTGGAATATAATAATTTCTGGATAATCCCTGGGGCCAGCCGCATCGTGAGAACCGGCGCATGGGGGTGAGCCGTCACCTCGCCTTCCGGCGCGCCGGGTCCGACAGCAGGCGCGACCGATTACGCGCCGCGCTCCCGGGGGTCGCTATTCCCCTGAATCTCCCTGCCTTCTCCCGCCAGGAGATCCGAGCATTTTTCTGCAATCGGATACGATCACTGATCTGTGAGTTCCATGGAGATCCAGGTAATCGGTGTTCAGGGCCTCCCCCTGATCCAGAAAGGCGACGATCTGCCTGCCCTGATCTGTGATCGGGTCGCGTTCGAAGACGGAGATATCCTCGCCATCGCCTCGTCCGTATACTCCAAGGCGGCGGGCTTCACCCGTGAGCTCGCCAGCATCACCCCCGGCGCGGACGCCGTGCGGATTGCGGCGAAGACGAAGGAAGACCCCCGCTTCGTGCAGGCGGTGCTGGACTCGTCCACCGATATCCTGCTCGAGCACCCGTTCATCCTCTCGGAACTGCCCTCCGGCCACATCGGCGTGCGGGCAGGCGTCGACCATAGCAACGTCGAGGACGGCCGGCTGATCATCCTCCCGCCCGACCCCATGGGGGCCGCTGTCGGGGTCCGGGACGCGGTCCGCCGCATCACCGGAAAGGACGTCCGGGTGCTCATCACCGACACCTGCGGCAGGTCGTTTCGGCGCGGCCAGACCGGGATTGCCATCGGATGGGCGGGAATGACGGCAATAGACGACTACCGGGGCGACACCGACCTCTTCGGGCATGTCCTCGAGATCACCGAAGAAGCGGCGGTCGACGAGGTTGCAGCCTTCGCGAACTTCGTCATGGGCGAGAGTCACCAGGGTGTCCCTGCCGCGGTCTTCCGGAACTGCAAGACCTGGAACGGGCACGATTCCGTCTACTTCACGCCCCAGGAAGATATCATCAGGGCAGCCCTGAAGAAGAACAAAAAGGATTAGAAGAGAGCATTGAGGATAAAGACTGCCACTCCGGTCACGATGGTCACGATGATCACGGTTATCGGGCTGATATGGATGGCCCGGCGATCTTCGCTGTCGTAGTAGTTGACCAGGCCGGCAGAGGATACCAGTCTTCCGCCAGATTTTTTCGCCATACTAAAATATTCTCCCTTGCAATATATAAAACAGAGGTTAAGAGAGATGCAGGAAGTCACACCGTACGTCGTCACCGGCCGCACACTCCTCGGCGAAGACCTCAGAGAAGAAGATGTCGCCATCACCGTCTCCGCGGGTATCATCACCTCGATAGAGCCCTATCCCGGGATGCCGGACCGGTGGATCGTGCCCGCTCTCTTCAACGCCCATACGCACCTCGGCGACACCGTCGCGATGGATCTCCCCGCCCGCGGCAGCCTCGCGGACCTCGTCAAACCCCCTGGCGGTCTGAAACACAGGATCCTTGCGGCAACCCCGCGGGCCGAACTCGTCCTGGGGATGCGCTCGAGTATCATGACGATGATCGCGACCGGGACCGCCGGGTTTGCCGACTTCAGGGAAGGGGGGGCCGACGGTGTGGCGGCGCTCCGCGAGGCTGCGGCCGGGCTCGACTGCCGGCCCGTCATCCTCGGCCGGGAAGGCGGAGAACAGGTGAGCGACGGGGCGGGCATCAGCAGCGTCCACGATGTGGTAAACGCCGAAGAGATCGTCAGGGATGCACGAGCCGCCGGCAGGCTTGTCGCCTTCCATGCCGGGGAGAAGAACCCGGACGATATCGAAGAAGCGCTCGCATTTGAGCCCGATCTGCTCGTCCACTGCACCCACGCAACAGACGCACAGCTGCGGCAGATCGTCGATATGGGTATTCCCATCGTTGTCTGCCCGAGGTCGAACTGGCTGCTCGGGGTTGCGGCGTCGGCGGCCCACCCACCTATCGCGCGCATCCTCGAACTTGGCGGCAGGTTTTATTTGGGGACAGATAACGTCATGTTTGTCCAGCCCGACCTGCTGCAGGAGATGGCTTTTACCGCAACCGTCTACCGCGCGCCACCCGAAGAGATCCTGCGTGCCGCAATCTCGGGGGCGCGGCTCGCCGGGAGATCAGGATTCCTCGATGAGGGGCAGGAAGCGCATTTCCTCGTCGTAAACCCGGCGGAAAGGAATCTCTCCTTCAGCAAAGACATCCTGGCAACCATCGTAAAACGGCTGGATTCTTCATCTATCTGCCAAACAGTTTTAACCCTGCAATAGAAACCAAATAAGAAGTATCTGTTCTGCGTGGTGGTGTGTATGTTCCGTAAGATACTCGTTGCGATAGATGGCTCAGAACCGGCCAACCGGGCTTTCGAAGAGGCTATCGGTGAGGCCGGCGTCTGGGATGCCGAAGTTCATGTCGTTTATGTGGTTGAATCCGGGCTCTTTTCATCCCTTCCCATGGACAACACACTCGAAATAATCTACAGTGTTTTGCAGAAGGAAGGCGAGGAAATTCTTGAAGCGGCTCGTAAGAAAGCTGATGCGGCAGGCGTTTCGCTTACGACGCATCTCCGTCAGGGGCACGCGGGCTCCCAGATCGTCTCCCTCGCCGAAGAACTGGGAGCCGATCTCATCCTCCTCGGGTCCTACGGCAAGAGCGGCGTCGACCGTCTCCTGCTCGGGAGTGTGACCGACTACGTGGTGCAAAACAGCCCCATCACGACAACGGTGGTGAGATCATAGTCTCCCCTCAGCAGATGCTCGTCCGGAACTTTATGGTGACGGACGTCGTCTGTGTTGAGATCCCCGGAAATAGGGACGATGTCCTGCGTATCCTGAAACGCACGGGCATAAGCGGCGTCCCGGTTTTGAAGAACGGCGAACTCGTCGGCATCATCACCCGAAAGGACCTCCTCCGCAAAGCGGACGAGACCCAGCTCGGGCTCCTGATGACGCCTGACCCGGTCGTCATCAGGCCCGACGCCCCGATCACAGAAGCGGCCCAGCTGATGGTGCGGCATAACATCCGAAGGCTCCCCGTCATGGAAGGCGGGTCGATGATCGGGCTCATCAGCGTGGCCGACCTCATCGGCGCCATCGCCCAGATGCGCCTTACCATGCCCATCAAGGACAACTACGTCAGCAAGACCTACGCTCTCTGGGAGGATACGCCTCTCTCGCTCGTCGGAAGGGTCCTTGAGATCTCAGGCTACGATGCCATCCCCATCCTGATGGAAGACGGCACGCTCACCGGCATCATATCGGAGCGGGACCTCATCCGGCATTCCCGCATCGAGGACGGCGTCGAGGTCAGCGACTTCTCGAACGGTACGGACGACGATGAGTGGACCTGGGAGAGCATCCGGGACATGCACACCATCAGTTACGGGATCTCCAGGATCCAGCTCCTTCCGATCCCCGTGAAGAACGCGATGGTGAAAAACGTCCTCGCTGTTCCCTTAAACGCAGAGGTCGGCGAATGCGCACTCAAGATGAGGCGATCCCGGGTCGACCAGCTCCCGGTGGTCAACGGGAACAAGCGGCTCGTTGCCATGCTCTTTGATCGGGAGCTGATCAAGGTCCTGCTGCCTGACCCGCAGGGCCTGCGAAAGAGTTAAGGAGCAACATTCATATAACATACAGATGCTTATCGTGTCGTGCCATAACCGGGTACGACGATAAATTTATGTTTTATGGTATCGCTATACGCTTAACCGCTTTTGAGCGAGATAAAGCGTTTTAATGGTTTTAGGGGTGCTTCAATGCTTGATACTTCCCAAGAGATTAAGAAAGGTACAACCACAGTAGGGCTGATCTTTGATGGTGGCGTAGTCCTGGTAACAGAGATGCGAGCGACGATGGGGAACATGATCGCGAGCAAGCGTGCCAAGAAGATCTACCAGATCACGCCGAGAATCGGTCTGACCATCGCCGGCGGTGTCGGTGATGCGCAGCAACTCGTCCGGATCCTCCAGGTCGAGTGCAACCTCTTTGAGATGCGCCGCGGCAAGACCATGTCGGTCGGTGCGGCATCGACCCTGCTCTCGAACTACTTAAACCAGAACCGCTACTATCCCTACTACGTCCAGCTTCTGATGGGCGGATTCGACAACGAGGGGCCGAGCGTTTACTCCGTCGACGCCATGGGTGGAGCGACCAAGGAAGAGGATATCGTCGCAACCGGCTCGGGTTCTCCCTTCGCCTACGGTGTGCTCGAAGACCAGTACCGCCCCGACATGAAGGAGGACGACGCGAAGGACCTCGCCGTCCGCGCTGTCCGTTCGGCGATGCGCCGTGACTCCGCATCCGGGGAGGACATCATGGTGGTCGTGATAACGAAGGACAAATACGAAGAACACATAGAGAGCGGGCTGCAGAGGCCATCTGTGGCCCGCCCGACACCCTGACATTTTTTAGGACGATTTTAATGGTGATTGAAGAGAAACTCCAGGAGCTTAAGGAGCAGATCAACAAGATTGTTCCCGGTGGGATTACAATCTCAAATGTCGAATTTGAGGGCCCTGAGCTCGTCATTTATACCGATGACCCGAAACAGTTTGCCGATCAGGCCGACCTGATAAAAATACTGGCACGTGACCTCAGAAAGCGCATCGTCGTGCGCCCGAATATCCTTGAAGACCCGGAACGGGCGGCCCAGGAGATCCGGGCCGTTGTGCCGGAGGGTGCGGGGATCACCGATCTCTTCTTTGACCCGGAGACGGGCGAGGTCCTGATCGAAGCGGAGAAGCCCGGCGTGGTCATCGGCAAGAACGGCGTGACGCTCCGCGACATCACGAAGCAGATCGGCTGGACGCCCAAGGTGGTCCGGACACCGCCCATCGAGAGTACGACGGTGAAGCAGATCCGTACCTACCTCCGGTCGGTGAAGGACGAGCGCAAGACATTCCTGCGGACGATCGGCCGGCGTATCCACCGGGAGGTCACGAGCAAAGACCAGTGGCTGAGGGTCACCACGCTCGGATGCTGCCGGGAGGTCGGCCGTGCTGCGTTCCTGATCTCGACGCCGGAGAGCAAGATCCTGGTGGACTGCGGCGAGAAGCCGGGCAGCGCCGCGAACGGGACGCCGTACCTCTACGTGCCCGAGATCTCTCCGCTCAGCTCGCTCGACGCGGTGGTGCTCACCCACGCGCACCTCGACCACTGTGCTCTCGTTCCCCTTCTCTTCAAGTACGGTTACGAGGGCCCGGTCTACTCGACCCCCCCGACGAGGGACCTCTCGACGATGCTCCAGCTCGATTACTTAGACGTCGTTCGGAAGGAGACGGATAAGATCCCCTACACCTCGAACGAGGTGCGGACCTACATGAAGCACTCCATCACCCTCAACTACGGCAGCGTGACCGATATCGCCCCCGACGTCAAGCTCACCTTCCATAACGCGGGGCATATCCTCGGGTCGGCCATCGCGCATTTCCATATCGGGGAGGGGCTCTACAACATCGCGTTCACCGGGGACTTCAACTACCAGAAGTCACGGCTGTTCTCCCCGGCTGTCTCGTCCTTCCCGCGGCTTGAAGCGCTCTTCATGGAGAGCACCTACGGCGGGGCGAACGACAACCAGCCCCAGAGAAAAGATGCGGAGGATAAACTCTACGAAACGGTCTCGACGACGATCCAGCGCGGCGGGAAGGTGATCATCCCTGCGTTTGCCGTCGGGCGGTCGCAGGAGGTCATGCTCGCCCTCGAGGAGGGTATCCGGAAGCAGAGGATACCGCCGGTGAAGATCTACCTCGACGGCATGATCAAGGAAGCGACGGCGATCCACACGACCTATCCGGAGTACCTCAACAGCGATCTCAGAACCCAGATCTTCCGCGAGGGGTTGAATCCCTTCCTTGCCGAGGCCTTTGTCCAGGTGGACTCACCGGTCCTCCGTGAGAAGGTGATCTCGGGCGAACCCTGTGTCATCATCACCACGAGCGGTATGTTAAACGGCGGTCCGGTGATGGAGTACCTCAAGGCCCTCGGCCCCGACGAGCGCAACGCGCTGATTTTCGTCGGCTACCAGGCAGAGGGGACGCTCGGACGGCGTATCCAGAAGGGATGGCGTGAGATCCCGCTCGGATGGCGCGAGACGATCGTGATCAACCTCGAGATCGCGACGAGCGACGGGTTCTCCGGCCACTCGGACCGGAAGCAGCTGATGAACTATGTGGCCCACCTCCAGCCGCGCCCGGAGAAGATCTTCACCATCCACGGCGACGAGAACAAGACCCTCGACCTTGCAAGTTCGATCTACAAGCGCTACCGTATCGAGACGCATTCCCCCATGAACCTTGAGACCTATCGCATGATCTAAGGATGCTCCGAAACCTGCCCATTCTCTTCGGGATATTCGTGGTGATGGCGTTATCAAACGCCGTCGTCCCGGTGCTCCCCAATTTTGCCGAAGGGGTGGCACTGCAGGGTGCGGTCTACGCCGCATACTTTCTGGGCACGTTTGTTACCGTGCTGCCGGCAGGGATAGCAAGCGACCGGATAGGCCGCGTGCCGCTCATCCGTGCCGGCCTACTCCTGACCCTCGTAAGCGGTGTCCTCATCCTGCTCTTCCCCTCAGGCCTGCCGCTCCTGGTATTCCGGGGAGTCGAGGGGATCGGAGCCGGGCTCTTCTTCTCGGCGGCGCTTGCGTGGGCAAACTCGCACCCGTCGTCCGGGCAGATCAGCGGCTATGTCATGGCGGCCTTAAACCTCGGCCTGGTCGTGGGGCTCCTCGCGACAGGCTGGCTGGATGCGGCCCTCGACAGCCATCTTGCGGGAATCGCTCTCTTTACGGTGCTCGCCGTCCCCGCGCTCGGGATGAGTTTCGCAATCCGGGAGAGCGAGCGCGGGGAGTTCGCGAGAGCCGACCTTCCTGCAATCGTCAGAAACTACTTCTGGCTCTTTGTCGCAGCGGTCGTCCTCGTGGGGATGACCGGGGCGGTGGCGGCCATCTATCCCGGGTATACCGGGAACGATCCGTCGCTCCTTGCTCTTCAGCTCGCGACGATCAATCTCGCGACCGTCGTTGCCCTGATCGTCGCCCCCCGTTTTGCCCTCCGTCCGGTCCCGACCATCCGGGTCTCCTCGCTCCTGATGGCCGGGGCGGTCGTGGCGGGTTATTTTACGCCCTATGCCTTTCCCGTCATCGGCGCCCTTGCCGGGGTGATCATCGTCGCGGCTCTTGCGTTCCTTGCAGAGACGAGGGTCCAGCAGGGCGTGATGACCGGGCTCTTCAACACCGCCACTTACGCCGGGTTCACGCTTCTTCCCGCCCTTGCCGGGCTGGTCGCGGGAGAACTCGGTTTTCTCGCCGCGTTTCTTCTGCTGGCCGGGATGGCGGCGGCGGTGGCCATTCCTATCGGCAGGTGCCGGTGCGAGTATCGTGGGTGACAGAGCGCATATTACCACCTCCGTCCATAGGATCACCCATGAAGATGCTGATCAACGGCGAGTGGCGTGATTCGGTCTCCGGGAAGATGTTTGCGGTGCATAACCCCGCGACAGGGGACGTGGTCGGGGAAGCACCGCTCGGCGGCGAGGACGACGTTCGATCGGCCGTACAGGCCGCCGGTGAAGCCTTTGGCGACTGGTCCGCGAAGAGCCCGAGGGACCGCTCGAAAGTCCTCTTCTTCGCAGCAACGGAGGTGCGCCGCAGGAACACCGATCTTGCGGCGCTCCTGACTGCCGAGCAGGGAAAGCCCATCCGTGAGGCGGTCGACGAGATCAACGGGTTCGCAAACATCCTCGAGTACTACCATGCCCTCTCTGCAGGGGAGCGGGGGGAGTTCATGAATCTCAGGGGTTATGGCCGCACCACGGTCCTGAGACGCCCGCTCGGCATCTGCGGCGCGATCGTCCCCTGGAACATGCCGGCGATCATCATGGCCTGGAAGATCGGCCCGGCCCTGACGGCGGGGAACACCGTGATCTTAAAGCCCGCCCGGACTGCCCCGCTGACCTGCATCAAACTCGCGGAGATCCTCGGGGACGCAGGGCTTCCACCGGGTGTTTTAAACGTCGTCACCGGTCCCGGGGAGACGGTCGGCCGGGAGATCGCGAGGAACCCGGGCGTTCGGAAGGTCTCGTTCACCGGCGAGGTCGGGACCGGGAGGCAGGTCGCCCTGGACGCCGCCCCGGCGTTAAAGCGGCTCACGCTGGAACTCGGGGGAAGCGACCCCATGATCGTCTGCGACGATGCCGATATCCCGATGGCCGTCGAGGGGGTCATCAGGGGACGGTTCTACAACTGCGGGCAGGTCTGCACGGCGGTCAAAAGGCTCTACGTCTACGAGTCGATCGCGGATGAGTTCGTCCGGCGCCTGACGGCGAGGGTCGAGGCGATCGTGGTCGGGAACGGCATGGACCGCGGCGTCGGCATGGGCCCGCTGAACAACCCTGCGGGCCTTGAACGGGTCGTCAGCCAGGTCGACGCCGCCCGGGACCGGGGCGAGGGGGAGATCGTCGCGGGAGGGCAGACTCCGGAGGGTGAGGCGTACAAACACGGTCTTTTCTTCCTGCCGACGCTGATCACCGGTGTTCCGCGCGACTCCGTCCTCTTCTCCGAGGAGGTCTTTGGCCCGGTGCTGCCGATCGCCACCGTTTCCGGCCTCGACGAGGCGCTTGATCTCGCGAACAATTCCCGCTACGGTCTCGGGGCATCGGTGTGGACCCACAGCGCGGACGTGATCGCCCGGGCGACGGACGAACTCGAGGCGGGGATTGTCTGGGTCAACCAGCACCTGAAGATTCCTCCGGAGGTGCCGTTTGGAGGGACGAAGGCGAGCGGCATCGGCAGAGAGAACGGCAGCCGGGCGCTCGAGGAGTATATGGAGGAGAAGGCCGTGCTGATACGGCTGTAGGCCCCCGGGCTCTCTTCATTCTCCGGTGGCGCGGGAGATGGGGAGCCTTTCGGGAATGTGAGGGGTTTGTGGACCGTGCATCGTCCGGCCGGTCAGGGTCGAGGTCTCCGGTCCATCACAAAATCGGTTGAAGGGGGCCGTTGCGCAATCAGGATTATCTTACTAATTATAGTAAGATTTATATAATTCAATACGTATCCTTCCCCCTCCCAAGAGGGGATGGTAGTATGAGACGATGGATAGCCCTATGCACATGCATTCTCGCCCTTCTGGCGATGCCGTTTGCTGTAACTGCGGCAGTGGTGGGAGACGAGAATGCAACGATGACACCCGGGAACCAGACCGGGCAGATGGATAATCAGACAGCAAATATGACGATTGCCGCCTACATCGAGCAGGACCAGAACCTGACGAGGCTGGCTGAGGCAATCAGCGTGGCAGGGCTCTATGACACCCTGAACACCGGAGGACCATACACGGTATTTGCCCCGAGCGACGATGCGTTCGACGCTCTCGGGAACGATACCGTGAACCAGCTCATGAACGAGACCGATAACCTGACCATGGTCCTTCAGTATCACGTTGTTGCGGGTGAGTACACCTCGGTGGACCTCATCAACATGACCGAGAACCAGACCGGAAATCAGACCGGGAATGAGACCGAAGGCGGCATTCTCGATATCTTCAGCGGGCTCCTCGGTATGGGGAACGAGACCGGGAACATGACGGCGCTCGAGACGCTCGCTGG
The DNA here is from genome assembly GCA_002503885.1 of Methanoculleus marisnigri. Classification (GTDB taxonomy): domain Archaea; phylum Halobacteriota; class Methanomicrobia; order Methanomicrobiales; family Methanoculleaceae; genus Methanoculleus; species Methanoculleus marisnigri_B. The sequence continues at coordinate 15,078 of DASQ01000105.1, forward strand.
TGAGGACCTGAACGTCACCGTCAGCGACGGCGAGGTCATGATCGAGAACGCCACCGTCACCACGGCGGACATCAACACAACGAACGGCGTGATCCACATCATCGACCAGGTGCTGGTGTCCCCGGGCCTGAACCTGACGGCGGCTGAGAACCAGACCGCGATGGAAACCGAGACGCCGACCGAGACGATGGCCGGGAACCAGACCCTGGTGGGCGTCGTACAGTGATGTAAAGCAACAGGGCGAAGGGCGGCGGCAGGGATCGCCGCCTGCCCCCGGCACCGTCCGGGAGACTGCCTGAGCGGTTCTGGACGCTGATCCCGCTTCTTTTTTTCTGGAATAACTGAGTATCCTGCAGGTGTTGCGCGCCACCCGTTACCTGATACCTTCTGCCGTGTCCGGATCTCTCCTTCAAGACCGGAGAATGGTGTCCGTCGTGATGGGCATGAAGAGATAACCTGAAACCGGACCGGCATTTATCACCCGGATCTGCCCCATTTGGCTCTAAATTAATTTTATGACAACATATTTATATTACCTTGATTATTCTCTTGCCTGCAAGGGGGGATATGTATGAGACGACCTGTACTGTTCAGTTTATGCATCGTTCTCCTCCTGTCGATCTCTGCCGCAAGCACGGCAATCTCGATTGGAGGGGGCCCTGTCGAACTGAACCCTGATGAGTTTGTGAACATTACACCGGTAAACAGCACCGAGACGTACGAGGTGCCGCAGGCGACGGTGCTTGGAGCACTTGACGCCGCCTCGATCCTCGGAGTATTCGAGTACCAGGTTGCTGAAGACCTGCCTCTGGAGGAGGGGAACCTCAGCATTCTATCGATTGCAGGCATTGAGAACGAGATGGTGAATGAGACCCAGAACAACTGGACGTACTGGGTGAATGGTCAGCAGGGCACGACCGGGCCCGCGGTGACGAACGTGACTGATGGGGACAATCTGACCTACTCCTATGGGCCCCCGTCACATACCCTGGAGAACGCCTCGTATACGCTGACGGTGAACGTGAGCGTGCTCGAGGCGGCAGTGAACGTGACGCCGACGCCGACGGTCAACGTGACCCCGGGAGTGAATGTTACACCGACGCCGACGGTCAACGTGACCCCGGGAGCGAACGTGACGCCTGCCGTCAACGTCTCCGACCAGCCGATTGTGAACGCTACGGTGATCGTTGACAATGCCACGATCAACCGGACCGGCTGGGCGGACATCCATGCGGACCTGAACGGCACGCCCGGAGCGATCATCGGCTACAGTCCGATCGTCGAGGGCGTGAACGAGAACGTGACCGTGGAGATCGAGGTCGAGAACGCCACGCCGGTGCTCTATGCCATGCTCCACGTCGATGAGGGGGAGCCGGGTGTCCATGAGTTCCCGGGACCTGACATGCCGGTACTCCTGAACGGGAGCCCCGTCCAGCAGGCTTTCAACGTGACCGGAGGGCTGCCGGGAGTGAACGTGACGCCGACGCCGACGGTCAACGTGACGCCGGGAGCGAACGTGACGCCGACGCCGACGGTCAACGTGACGCCGACGCCGACACCCGGAGTGAATATCACCAATGAGATCGCTGCAGGGCTTTCAGGGCAGGAGAACCTGACGACGTTCGTCGGTATCGTAAACAACTCGACTCTCGGCGAGAGGCTTGACGAGAACAGGAGTTACGTAGTCTGTGCTCCGACCAACGATGCGTTTGCCGCGGTGGGCAACGAGACACTCTCGGTGATCCTGAACGACACGACGCTCCTGAACAGCATCCTTGATTACCACGTCATCCAGGGAGACTACACGATCGAAGAACTTGTGATGCTCTGCCAGAATTCGACCGACGGCCAGATCTCCCTGCCGACCGTTGCGGGAACGAATGTTAACGTCTCGCTCATCGACAGTCAACTGATCATCAACGACATCGTTGTTATAACCCAGATCCAGATCACGAACAACATCATTGTCTACGTGATCGACGGCGTTCTGATTCCACCGGAAGTCCCGGTTCCGACTCCGACGCCCACGCCGACGATGAACGTGACACCGA
>DASQ01000105.1:17178-22917 GCA_002503885.1 Methanoculleus marisnigri
GAACGTGACACCGACCCCGACGATGCCAGGGCAGGAGACCATCGACCTCGAGCTGTATGAAGGCTGGAACTTCGTCTCTATCCCGAGACAGCTCTCTGCAGGTAACGACACTGCAGCATCGGTCTTTGGGGATGTGGACACCGATGGACGGCCGATCTACACCTTTACCTCGGCGACCGGCTTCACTCCTCTGGGCGAGAATGAGACTCTGGAAGTCCTGGAGGGATACTGGGTCTATTCGACCGAGGACACAACCGTGCAGCTGAACCTCAGCACCAACCCGGTGAGGGCCCCTGCAATGAAGACGCTCACCCCGGGCTGGAATGCCATCGGCTACTCCGACCTGACAGAGCGAACTGCGGATGAGGCGCTCACATCGGTGGAAGACAGCTGGGTCTATGTCGTCGGTTTCGATGCAGCGAACCAGAGCTACCGGCCAGCGCTCATCAACAACCAGACCGGGGCCCAGGGCGAGAACCAGAGACTCTCCCCGACCGAGGGCTACTGGCTGTTCATGGGCGAGGATGGCAGACTGGCTGCCATCAGCACCTAACCCTTTTTTGGCAATTGCGTCGTTGAGTATTTCCGCTGACGGCACCTCACGGTGAGACCGGGTGAAAAATGTCCCCTTAAAAGGGGGTTAACGCCGGAAACCGTCCCGACGTTGGCCGCTCACTCCTGAGCTCCCGTATACTCCCGCATCAGGGCGTCGCCATAGGATTCTTTCTTCTTCGTCGGGATGTAGTTGAATGCCCCGGCCCGTCTGAGGAGTTCGGCGCGGATCGCGGCATCGTCAGTCAGGTGCAGGTCGCGCACGCCGGCGACGATCATCTCGAGCTGGTTGATGCCGGTCTCTTTTCCGTCCACGAGGACCGTCTTGATCTTGATCGCGTCCGGCCGGATACCGCCGCAGACGGTGCAGTAGTCGCCTTCCTTCTCGTTGGTCATCTGCTCACTCCCGGATCATCGTCAGCGACATCTTGAACCGGGTTATGGCCGAGAGGGCGTGGGGGACGTTTGCCGGGAAGATGATCGTCTCGCCCTCGCCCATATGGTGCGTCTCGCCCGCGACCCAGACCTCGCACTCCCCGTCGAGGATCGTCACCACCGCGTCGTAGGGCGCGGTATGCTCCGAGAGCCCCTCGTCCCCGTCGAACGAGAAGAGGGTGATGCTCCCTGCCGGCTTATTGACGACCATCCTGCTTGCCACGGTCCCGTCCTGGTAGGCGACGAGGTCCGCCAGCCGGAGGACTTTTCCCCGTAACTCCGCACGCTTCTCTTCAGACATGATCTAACCTTTCAGTGGTATTACTTCGTTCTTCCACGGGCAATCTACTTTTCGCATTCGCCCGGCCATATACGAGAGCCCCTTCCACCGGGCAGGCCTCCGTGCACCGGCCGCAGAGGTAGCATTCCCCGAGGCCGGCGGCGGGGTTCGCCTCCCCGGTCGGGCATGCCCGTTCGCACTTCCGGCATCCTATGCAGGCGTCCGTCCGCCGGAGCCGGTAGAGGCTCTTTGACGCCGCCGGGGCGAGGAGGGCGCCGTACGGGCAGGCGTAGCGGCAGAACGGCCGGTAGACGGCGGTGGAGAGGAGGACGATCGAAAGAAAGACGAAAAACGATATGTTCGCGACGGCGAGGTGGAAGAATGCCGGGAGACCTATGAGTCCAAGGAGGTTCACCGAGAGCCCGAGCCCGGCGGCGAGGAAGACGACGAAGACGCCAGCCCTGACCGCCACCGGGACACGGCTCTCGGTGTTGCTGTGTTTGTTCACCGGCACGAGGTACATGAGTTCCTGGACGGCTCCCACCGGGCAGACCTGGCCGCAGACGACCCGGCCGAATGCGAGGGCGAGGATGATGAAGGCGAGAAGCCCTATAAGTGCCGCAGGGAGCGCCGCCGCATCCCGGAGGACGACCATCTGCAGCTGATACGGGAAGACCGGCGCAAAGACCAGGAACCCGAGGAGTGCCGAGACGATGAGGAACGGCACTGCACGCCAGCGGGTGAACCGGCCGGAGTACCAGAGCCAGGCGAGGGCGACAAATGCGAGGATGCCGTATATGAAGCCTACGTACGGTGGGATCGACTCGACCATTATACTCTCACAGCAGTCTCGTCCCGGTCGTCGGCCGCGGGACCTTCACCACGAGCACCCGGAAGGTGCGGTCGCTCTCGTTGATCCAGCGGTGCGGGATCTTCGCCGGGCTCTCGACCAGATAGTCCGCCCCGACCTCTGCGCGCTCATCCCCGATCTCGACGGTCCCGGTCCCTTCGAGGACGTAGAAGAAGACGTCCACCGGGGTTATGTGCTTCTTGAGCGATTCGCCGGGGGCGAGCGTGATCACCACCGCAGTCGCATGCTCGGTATCGTAGACCTTCCGGGCGTCGACATGGTGCGGGTTCTCGCCGATTGGTTCCTTTGCTACATCAACGATTTTCATCGTGTTCATCTCCAGAGGTTATCATGGCACTCATCCCTTATAATTCGTCCAGTAGTTCGCGAGGCTTTCCCGCTGCCTTTGTTCCCGGCGGCGGGCCCGCATCTCCGGGTAGGTCGGTTCCGTGCTCTGGGCCGCCGGACAGTAGGGGCAGAGGGCGTAGGGCACGTCGTCGGCCATATCCCTGGCCGGGCAGAGGTAGGCCCCCTCCCACTCGTCGACGATCTGCCCGCCGGGAAACGGGGTGCCGACCGGGTGGGCGGGCTCTTCCTGGACGAAGATCGTGAACGCAGAGAGGAGGTACTTCAGGTAGAGGTCCCGGGGGTCCTTCTCCCGTGCCTTTGCGGTGCAGGCCTCCGCCACCATTGAGCAGTAGGCGTCGAGCGCCGGGTCCGGGGGCTCGTCCATCCGCTGGCCGCCGCCGTTCCGGGAGAGGAGGAGGAGGCGGTGATGCGCTGAAAAGATCTCTTCCCTGACGCTTTCTAGGAGACGGTCGCGGTAACCCTCCGGGAGGTGGCTGACCTTCCGTTCGAACCTGGCATTCATCGCCTCGAGGTCGTGCAGGTCGAATGCCGCTACTTCGCCAGCGATGATCCGGAGGAGGTCTCCCTTCGTCTCCGCCCCCTGCATCCGGCGGCACGCCGTCCTGATGGCCTCCGCCGATCCTGGCTCCTCGTGCTCTCCCTCCTCCCCGGAATCTCCGGCGAAGGTGTTGATGAGGAGTGAGCAGACCTCGCCGGGGCCGGCTCCGGGTGGGTCGCGGCCTTCCCGGCCGATGAGCTGCCGGATACACGCGAGGATCGTTACGAGCCGCATGGTCCCATCTGTTCTCCGGATGAGCATGGGACGCGGGAAGGTTTAACTCTCGTGTAACTCTCATAGTAACAAGAATGGACGACCTTGTCCGGAACCTCACAGCGCTCGGGCTGACGGAGTACGAAGCCCGGGTCTACGCCGCCCTCGTCGGCATCGGGGAGGGGAGCGCACGCCAGGTCCACGAGGTGAGCGCCGTCCCGCGTCCGAGGGTCTACGACATCGCCGAAGGGCTTGCCGGCCGGGGGTTCATCACCGTCCGGCGGGGGGAGCACCCCCACGTCTATATCCCGGCCGAGCCCGCCATCGTCATCCACCACTTAACGAGCGCCGTCGATGCTGCGGCGACAGCGGCGGTGCAGGGTCTCGATGCCCTCTCGCTCGACGCCCGGTCGAAGAATTCGCCGATCCGGTACGTGCAGGGCGAGTGGAGCATCCGGCGCCACGCAGAGTCGCTTGCCGCGGGCGTCACCCGCGACCTTGCGGTCGTCTGCCTGGACTACGGGCAGATCGGTGAATTCGCCCGGTTGATCGCCGATGCGTCGCGTGACCACCCGGTGAGCGTCCTCCTCCCGAACGGGATGCACGGGATCAGAAAGCCGCTCGGGAACGCATCGCTCTACGTTCCGAAACCGTTCTGCACCTTCTTCCAGGAGAATATATTCGATAAAGTCTACTCCGGCCCGCTCTCGGTGGACGGGTCGGCGTTCCTGCTCGAGTACATCTTCATTGCCGACGACCGGGTCTGTATGATCGTCTACCTCGAGGACGCCGTCCGCAACGCCGTCGTGATCACCCTCCCGTTCATCACCTGCGTCCAGAGGCAGTTCGTCAACAGGATGATCGCAAGCGCCGATTGCATCAGCGGCCCGGGGGAAGCCGGCACAGAGGCACGGCCTTCCGCCACGTAACCCCTTGCCTGCCCCTACCCGGAGCGGGCGGAGTCCAGCGGCATGTAGGGTGCGAAGGTCAGAACGTCCTTTCTGACGGCATCGAACCCGACCCGCTCGACGAATCGTGCGGTCCGTTCTCCCGGTTTGGCGTTCTCCCGGTAGTACTCCAGGAGCCGGCGGACCAGATCGAGGGCCTGCTCTTTCGTGAGGTCTTTTGCGGCGACATCGCCGATCCGCGGACGCCCGCCGGAGTTGCCCCCGAAGATGACCGTCCAGCCTTTCGCGTTCCCGACGATCCCGATATCCCGGAGGTAACTCTCGCCGCAGCACCGGGGGCACCCGGAGATCCCCATCTTGACCTTTGCCGGCAGGTTCATGTCCAGATACAGGTTCTCGACCTCGAGCCCGAGGCTAAGGGAGTCCTGCTTGCCGTATTTGCAGGTCACCGTCCCGGACATGCCTGAACATAGTGGACGCAGGGCGCGGTCGCCTGCCCGACAGTCATCCCGAGTTCGTTCCATATGCTATCGACGTCCTCTTCCTTGATGCCCACGAACACCATCCGTTGCCCTGACGTCATCTTGATGACGGGGATGTCGTAGCGCCTGACGACCTTGATGATGCTCTCCAGGTGCTCTGGGCTGACGATTCCGGCGGGCGTTCTCGGCACGATCGCGTATGATGTGCCGTCTCTCTGGAGGATCGCTCCTCTGGGTCCGTTTTCCATGCTCTTGTCACCTCTCCGGCAGCGTCGGGTGCACCGGATATGATTCACCCATCGGAATCCGGAGGGAAAATCGTGCTGTCACTCTGCGAGGTACACCCGCTCAGGGATCCCCGTACGGCCCTTCGCTCCGCGAGCGGAAGCGCCAGAGCAGTACGATTACTGCCAGGAGCACGATGTTCGCGGCGAGCAGGGGCAGGTTTTCGGGGTTCCCCGCGTAGGCGAGGAGGCCGACCGGGAAGAGTGTTGCGGAGATGACGGCGGTCAGCACGGAGGCGGCAAGGAATATCGGGAAGGTCTGCTCGTAGTGTAAACGGCGGGATACTTTTCCCCAGAAGTGGCGGAATAATTTTCCCCACCTGTCTTCATAATCCTTTCCATATCATCCCGGGAGCGTATGGGAGAAGAGCCCCTGCTTCCGCCGCTCTTTCAGTCGGTAACTATCTCCTTTGATGTTGATTGTGGTGCAGTGATGGAGAATCCGATCCAAGACTGCAGCAGCGATGATATGATCACCGAAGATCTGTCGAATAGGGAGAAGCCCAAACTCCCGGAAAAGTTAGGCGCATTGTTCCACCAATCCCGTGATAAATCTCTTTTTTTCGGAAATATCTCTGTAATCCTATTAGAATCGAAAGGCCAAGCGGATCGCAGTGCCTAAATTTTATAGGCACATTACGCCTCAGTAAGCCGGACATAAAAGGGAGAAAGGAAGCGAATAATGGTGAAAGGAGCCACTATCGTGAGAATAGATGGTCCCGTGCGCCTAATCGCTACGGGAGGTTAGGTTACAAAATAAAGTACAATTATATGAATGGACAAATAGAATCCCAGTATGGCCCGAAGGAAAACCAAAAAGAACACCCT
>DASQ01000037.1 GCA_002503885.1 Methanoculleus marisnigri
CAACGTCGGCGGGGATCGAGGCTGGAGGTTGCTGGGTGAGCTCAGAGACAACGTGTTACTTCAACGAACAGCAGTCATAAGTGCGGCGGGGGGAAGCCGGTTTTCGAAATTAACCTGACGCCGATGAGTATTTACTATACTTCTGGAACACCCCGATTTGCTGAACGAACGGCAGCGGGGCGTTATCGAGTACCTCAAAACCCATCCATATCGACAGAGGATTACGGAACCGCCTACGGATGCACCGCGCGATCTCTCCACTCTTGCCGAAATGGGTATCATTGCCGTGAAATAGCGGAGATTAGCCCCATCCCGATCTTGACGTCAGTGGCTGACCCGGGCTTCCTACCGGGCTTGCGTTTCGCACCTGGCGGTGCTCATGCTCTGCTGCCCCTGGCGAGGCACGCGTCGTCACTCGAAAATGCTTCGTATTTTCTCATGCCCCTACCGTTCCGGCAGTCGCACCCTTCCCCAAAAAACTTGTATAATCCACGTGACCAATGGTATGATCATGAGATATACGGTAGTGCTCGAACCGCAGGAAGAGGGCGGGTTCACCGTCCAGTGCGTTGAAATCCCGGGAGCGATCAGCCAGGGCGAGACACGGGAAGAAGCACTTGCCAACATCAAAGATGCGATAGAACTTGTTCTTGAGGTGCAGTGGAAAGAGGTGCGTCGGCAGGCATCAACCGTCCGTCACGAGATATCGAAGGTTGACGTAGCTGATGTCGCATAAGCTGCCGGTTGTCTCCGGGGAAGAGATGGTGAAGTACCTTGCCCGGCATGGTTTCGTCCCGCAACAGCAGACCTCGTCCCCTGTTGTCGTGCAGAAGGGGTGGCGGGTCTTTTCCATACCTCTGCACCGTGAACTGAAGAGAGGCACCCTGAATGGCATCCTCAAACAGGCCGGGATTGATGGGGAAGAGTTCAGGCGCACCTTCAGGTGATGGCCTGAGTGGTACTCATGTATTGGAGATCACCTGTTCCACCACACTGACGGCAGAAGGCTTCTCCGGGAGAAAGAGGGGCCATCTGGGGCGACGGATCACAGATGAGCCGCGTTGTCACCCGGAGCTTGCTGAGCTAAAAAGCAGACAAGATTGTATCTCTCGCCTCCGAAAGCATACTGCGCATCATCGAGGTCGCGCTCTGTCTGTTTAAACCATCTGATACCTTCTTTTTCCGGTTCCTGCCTCATAGATCACAACGCCATCCCGCAACGCATTCTTGAGAAAAACACCCCCCATCATGGCAGCGAACTCTCCCGGGGTATATACCAGGATATCCATGGCGATACGGGCATCACGATAAAACGGTTCCAGACGCGACAGGAATTTCTCATCCGTCTCCTGGACGATGATGAGATCGAGATCGCTGCCGCGATGGACATCCCCCGGGCAACCGAGCCGAAGAGGATGATCTTCTTGATCGACGGATCCCGGCTCCAATGGTCAACGAACACCCGCAGCTCGTCTTCGAGCCGCCTTTTGTGCTCCTGAACCGCCCCGGGACCAACCATACATGGTTATCCCGTCGACGGCACGATAAAGATATCGAACCGTTCCATTCAAAAACCAGGGTCTCCGCCCTACAATAAGGTGAGTGGGTGATAGGGTCCCGCCCCCCTCCAGTCACGGGGTTGCACCGGCCGGGTTCGACCCTTACCTGCTCGAACTTGCGGTGATCGAGCATGCCGGCCGCTACGAAGACCAGCCGGGGGATGAGTCCTGAGTGTTTTCTCCCGGGCGCTTGCTTATTCCGGTGGAGGGGCCTCGATTGTCCGGGTCCCGGTACGGGTTCGAGGGCGTGAGCATCAGAGGTATCTCACAGGTTATCATAGGCATTCTTTCGATGATCGAGATCGACCGCCATAATAACGAGTTGTTGGTGCTCGAACGCCAGGATCACCCGGTACACCCCTACCCGCAGGGAGAATAGCGGTGAGTTCGTCAGGCGCTTCACCTGCATGTGGGGAGATTCCTCTTCAGCCAGCAGTTCAAGCGCCCCGATTATCCGGGCGGCAGCCTCCTTTGGGAGGCGCTTTAATTTACGCTGGGCTCGTTTCGAGTAAATGAGCGAGTATCTCACTCGATCCCCAGATCCCGCTTCAACTCTTCGTGCGTCACAAACTCGCCCCGCCTGATCTCATCAAGCGACGCCTGGATGTCGGCGATCGTCTCAGGGCTCAGGGGCTCGGGGTCCTCGCTCTGGTCCAGCAGCCGGCGGACTATGGTCCGGTATGGCTCTCTGGGGTAGCGGCGCAGGCTCTCCAGCCGGGTCCGGTCGGATCTGGTGATCTCGATCGTGGTTGTGTCCTCGGGCATAACGAGTTATGGGTCAGTATAAGATATAAAAGCGTGGCTATGGGTGGGGGTGGGAGTCACGCTCCTCAGGTCCCGTTTCAGCGCCTCGTGTGTCACAGCCCCGCCGGATATCGTCGAGCGATGCCTGGATGCTGGTGAGTGCCCCGGACTCCAGAGTTAGGGGTCGCCGCTCTGGTCCAGCAGTCGGCGAACGCTAGCCGGTAGGGCTCATTCGGGTAACGGCGGAGTTCATCCAGACGGTTCCGGTCGAATTTGAGGATATTGATTGTGATTGTGGTCGTCTCGTCGGGCATACTGGATGATATGCCGCCGCCGAACCGCATACCCATCCACACCCCTGGTAACCATTATGCCGAGAGGCTGCCGCCGGGCGCCCTTCGAGGAGGCGGAGGGCGCCGGGACCCCCCTTCACAGCGGGAAGATCGCATACTGGATGTACCAGATGTACTGCACCATGGGTATCCAGAAGTGGTAGCCCTCCCAGCAGGTGGTGGCGAACCGGAAGTCGACGATGACTTCCCAGGCGAGGGGGAAGAGCATCACCACCGGGACCGCGTAGGCGAGGAGGCGGGGGGAAGCTCTGCGGGCAAGCACGGCGACATACAGCACCGCGGCCCCGGCGAGGAAGAGGTAGGTGAGGGTCGTGATGAACGTGACCTGCCCGCCGCGGTTCCGGCCGGCGATGACCTGGAGGACGACGAAGATGAGCGGGAGGTCGATGACCGCGAGCCAGAAGAGGACCTTTAGCGCCTCCCGCACTCCGTCGGCGTCGAGACCCGCGTGCTTGAAGGCGTAGACCCCGATGACGAGCATCGGGAGGTAGGCCGGGGAGAGGTAGCGCATGTCGGGGATGATCCCGGGGCTTGCCGGCATCCCGGGGAGGGACCGGGCGTAGGTGAGCACCACCAGGACGGCGGCGAGGAGCCGTGCGTCGCGGGGGCTGATCCCGGTCAGAGAAGAGCATCACCTGGAACTGCCGTTCCTCGTAGAGTCGCGACAGATGACCGCGTTGGCGACGGCCTCTGTCATCATTGCCTCCGGGATCTCACAGCGCACCGGCGCCTGTTGCCGGGTGGTCACGGCGTATCCCTCCCGGCAAGCAGGGCACGGCCCCTCTCAGTGATCCGGTACTTCTGGTTGCTGCTCCGGGGTCTGTCCGGGACGGTCATCTCGATCAACCCCGCCTGCATCAGTGGCTTCAGCACGGAGTTCCTGAACTTGGTGCGGTTTGTTCTCCCTGCAATGTCCATAAGCTCGGACATGGACGTCTCCGCCACACAGGTGCGCAACACTTCGACTTGGTCCTCACTTAGTCCCAACTTGGTCCCCACCTGATCCCCTGTTTGAGCACCTACCATCCGGTCTCGCTTTGGGCGCCACAGAACCTGAACGAACTGCCCGCCGTTCTGCCGGAACTCCGGCGGCGGCAGGCCGGCCTGCGCACACTGCTCGATCATATCGAGGGTTCCGGTGCCGGCTTTCTCGATATAGCGAGTCAGGAAGAGCGGTTCTGCAATGAGAGGGTTGCGCGGGATAGAGGGATGCGGGACACGGAGCGCCTCGGGCGAAAGGGACGGCGGCAGCTGACCGGGATTCCACACCTCTAACCGATCGGAAAAGAGCATGACCTGAACTGAGGCATTCGAAGCATAGTCGCGGTGTGCAACAGCATTGACGATAGCCTCGCTCACAGCCTCCGGGGGGACCTCGTATGTCGCCGGTGCCGTAGGCCCCTCGGCCCGGGTGCCGATAGAGCAGGCCATCTTGGAGAGTACGAAGTCAAGCGACTGATTGACCAGTTCAAAGATAGTGCCCTTGTAGATCTGGTAGGAGGGAATGGGTTTACTCACCCCAGTGCCGTGGAAGTGAAGGCACTTGACCTCGGAGCTGGTGAGGAAACGCTGAGGCTGTTTACCGAATAGGAGCACAGCCGCGTTGTTGGGGAGACCCCCATCAAGCAGGTTAAGGTGCGCCAGCGCCTTGTGTATCCGGGTACTGGGGCTGAGGGCATATCCCCGGCTTTGCTGAGCGCGGGAAAGAAACTCCCCGACCTTCTCCTGCGAGATATCATCGAGCGTAGCATCGGCACATGCGGAGGCATCAAATGGGCGGGTCCGCAGTGTGCCGGTGTGGTCCAGATGTTCAATAAGGCTGGCATAAACCTCCGCAGTCAACTCCGGCACACTGCCGAAACGGCGGCGAATGAGCTGGCCGTCAACGTTGCGGAGAAGAGCAAGCACCCTCGGATCGCGCACTGAGTCGTCATTGCCTTTGACGAAGACCAGACGCTCCTTACCTCCGGCAGCGGCACGATCAAACTCCCGTTCGGTGGGCGAGCGACCGTCGGTATCCGCACGGCCGTACTCATTACCGAGCAGGCAAAGGTAGATGCCACAGCGGTCCACCTCTGCCAGATAGGCCTCATCCGGCCGGCGACCGGAAGCCGGCAGGTCTTCGAAGAGGAATACATCGTAAAAACGGCGCAGCAGGGGATCCTTCTTGATGTAATCGAAGAGTGCCCGCCGTTCTTCTGCAAACTCCTTCTGCACGCTGCTGATGAAGATGCTGATGGAGGTCATGCCACCGCCCCTATGAAGTTCATCGTAGATGCTCCTGAATGGGCCGGCGAGCTCCGATCTTTTTGACTGTCACGTCTCCCCTCTATGCGCTCCTGGTTTATTTCTGAGTATTTTCTCAGGAATGGAGATGAATCTCATGCTGGTTCACGCCAGCAGGGTTGTTTGCTGCTATTGGAGTTAGATTCGATCCGAATTGCATTGATGTTAACGGTTTGCACCGCAGGGTGATGGCAAGGTGATACCCGCCCGCCCCCCCTCAGAGCGGGAAGATCGCATACTGGATGTACCAGATGTACTGCACCACGGGTATCCAGAAGTGGTAGCCCTCCCAGCAGGTGGTGGCGAACCGGAAGTCGACGACGAGCTCCCAGGCGAGGGGGAAGAGCATCACCACCGGGACCGCGCAGGCGAGGAGGCGGGGGGAAGCTCTGCGGGCAAGCACGGCGACATACAGCACCGCGGCCCCGGCGAGGAAGAGGTAGGTGAGGGTCGTGATGAACGTGACCTGCCCGCCGGGGTTCCGGCCGGCGATGACCTGGAGGACGACGAAGATGAGCGGGAGGTCGATGACCGCGAGCCAGAAGAGGGTCCTGAGGGCCTCCCGCACCCCGTCGGCGTCGAGACCCGCGTACTTCAGGGCATAGACCCCGATGACGAGCATCGGGAGGTAGGCCGGGGAGAGGTAGCGCATGTCGGGGATGATGCCGGGGCTTGCCGGCATCCCGGGGATGGACCGGATGTAGGTGAGCACCACGAGGACGGCGGCGAGGGCGAAGAACGCGAGGAGCCGTGCGTCCCGTGAGTCGATCCCGGTTGGTCTCCGGCGGAGGAGGGCGTACCCGACTACCGCGGCGAGGAGGAGGGCGAAGAACGAGAGCGGCGAGACCTGGAAGAACGCGGCGGCTCCGGCCCGGGCAGGTTCGAAGAAGGCGCCGTAGAGGCCGGAGAGGAGGTTATCGGGCCGGAGGACGTAATGCCCGATCAAAGTGCTCCAGAGGCTCTCTGTCCCGGAGGGGAGCGCCTTCCCCGCGGCGGCGGCGTAGCCCGCCGTCCAGGGGAGGACAAGGGGATTGCCGGAGAGCCCCCAGTTGTTCACGATGAGCGGGAGGGCGCCGAGCGGGACCCCGATGGCGGCGAGCACGACCTTCCCCACTTCCCGCCGCCCTTTCCGGGCCGATACCGCGAGGCTGAAGAGGAAGAACCCGACGGCGAGCGCCGGGCCGAGTTCCGGCCGCGCAAAGGCCGTCCACCCGACGGCGATAAACGACATAACGAGGTAGAGAGGGTTCTCCCGCGAGAGGTAGAGGGTGAAGCAGTAGAGCGCGACGGCGAAGAGGAGGGCGACGAGGGCGTGGTCCTTTGCGTTCCCCGACCAGAAGAGGTAGGAGGAGCAGCAGACCGTCGCGGCGAGCCCGAAGACCCCCCACCGGTCGGAGCCGAGGACTTCGCGGAAGATCAGGAAGGCGACGACCGCGAGGAGGGCAAAGGCGACGCTGTTGGTAAAGACGATCGCGGCGACCTCGGGGTAGACGCTCACATCATAGGGGTGCACCCCCCGCACGAACCAGAACTGCCGGTAGAGCGCGGCGTTGAGGACGAAGAGCACCCCGGAGGAGACGATCCCGGCCCAGGTCCAGGGAATCCCCCGAAAGCGTGCATACTCGGGGTACCAGAACTCGATCATGAGGAGCAGGGCGAGGAGGAGGGCGGACCAGAGGATGAGGACGGCGAGGCGGAAGTCGTCGCCGAAGAGCGAGAAGAGGTAGTAGGCGGGGAGCGAGACGATGGGAAGGGCGAGGGTGTAGCAGAGGGTGTTGTGGTGGGAGGCGGCGTAGTCGGAGGCGCCGTAGGGTGAGTAGCCGTAGAGGAGGTTGCCGCCGGTGACAAGATGGTTGAGCTGGTCAGCGGTGATCCACTCGTCGGTGAGGTAGAGGAGGGGGTATCCCAGGAACAAAGAGATTACCAAGGCGGTAGTCAGGATAAAGTAAGAGTTATTTCGGAAAAATGTCATAAAATGGGGTTAGAGTTGTTTATCTGCCAGCATCTGGTCCTGACCATCGCTAAAGTGACCTACAACGACGATGTGCTTGTAACCCGTAGTAGACAGCAGATTATTTTCTGTTTTAAAGACATCGCCCACACTAAATGCGCCTGCTGCACTAAGGCTTGTGGTTCCGGTAGTTAACGTCTTTGACGCACTTTTTGTGTACACTGATTCTTTTCCATCAATAGTCACTTTGAGGTAACTGAGTGTGGGGAGATCCGGACCGCCAAGAATAGTGATCTGGAGACTGGTTACATCTTTCTGCAGATTGAGCCCAACCGTCTTCGTCGTCTGCACGTTCCCGGTCATTCCAAACACGAACGCCGCGATGACCGCAGCGAGGATCACCGTGATGGCGACCATGAGAATAACGCCGATCACCGGCGATACTGCTTCTTCATTCTGCTTGAAGTTCATCATACACCTCTTGACCTCATGCCCCCGATGGGGATGTAAGTCGACGAAACAAACTGATTTCCCATGATATTTATACATATCGTAGTGATTCTTTCCGGAACGATTTAATAAACCCGTCAGCGCCTCTGCGAAAGGATCTTTCATGGCATACATGAGTTGCTGAAAGGAACAAACGGGCCGGGAATGTGGTTCCGGAGAAAATACAAATTCATCGGCTCCGGCGTATAATACAGGCCCCCGGCGGTGCCCGGGGGTGCGGCACGGGAGGGGGAATCTCCGGGTCCGTGCGGGTCCGTGCGTCACGATGCGCGGTATCCGCGTAAGTCGGAGAAGCGCGCATGATGTAACGCCCGGCCAGTCGCCCCGGGTGCTGCAGGACCATGAGGGGGGAGAAGGAGACCCCCTGCCCGGCCGGATCATTGCCGTCCCGCCTCCTCGGACTTTCGCGAGAGGGCCGTGCGTTCAAACAGCATCCCCCGGACCCGTACGTTCCGGTGCTCAACGCGGCATAGAACTCACGGACGAAGGGGTCTTGTGCGGTAAGAAGCGAGGAGAGATCCGGTTCCTGAACTCACCGGTCATCCTCGTTCACCGGCAAGAAACGCGCCGGGATCCCGGACGGTGATCCCCGGCAGCAGTTCCTCGATCCGGTCACGGTTGCTCAGGATATGGGTGTTATCGGTGGTGACGAAACAGACCTCTTCCCGGATCAGGTAGACCCGCAGGAAATACGAGTCCAGCACCACAAGGGTATCCGGCTCGTAGCCGAGGGCTTCGACCAGGGTGCTCTTCTGTACCGGGAAGTGGGCGTCGTAATCGTCGGGGCAGCAGGTGTGGCAGAGGACCGGGGCGGAGGGTTCGTCCCGGCAGTCCCGGTCCAGGGACGCCAGCGCCCCCTTGACGGCCCCGATCACATCCCGCCGGAACGCCTGCCGCTCTTCCTCCGTTCCCAGCACGGCGTTCCGGAAGTCCTCCCTGTTTTTGCGGACAAAAGAGCGGAGTGCGTTCTGCTCCCGTCTGCTCGCAAGCGACTCCACCCGCCGGCCGGTGAGCCGGTCGATGGTCCGGTCGAGTGTCAGGGGATCCGGGCAGGAAGGTTCCGTTCCATATACTCCAGGTACTGCAGAACCGTCCTCCTGAGCCGGCCCAGCACACCGGTGCACTCACGGTGGACGCGCTCGCTGGTATGCCGCCGGAACCCCTCCTGCTGCATGTAGCGGTGTGTATGACGGTGCTGCCCGTCCCACTCGACCAGGGAGCCGATAAGGATGTTTGCGTCGAGAAAATGATGGGAGGCCATGGTCGGGCATCAGCCGGATAAGTAGCCCTCGATCAGCGAGGAGGAGATCCTCTTTCTGCGCTCATCCGGTTCCCGGGGAGGGATGCGGCGGGCGGATTCACGGACATACCTGGTATAGGCGCTCACCTTCGGGACCAGGGCCGCAAGGGCTTCCCGGTACTCCTGCTCCCACCGCCTGAGCCTTCCGTTGTAGTACGCATCGTGCCCCTCATCAAGGATGCGCACCCCTCCGGCAAAGGCGTACCAGGTCTCCCAGGCGCTCGCATAGGTCGCTTTGATGACGGGGTACGCGATCGATTCGTCCTTTCTGGCGATATCGAACGCTTTCCCTGCTCCCGAGACGTATGCCGTAAATTCCTCGTTGAACCTCTCAACGAGGGGCTCCTCCACGAGCACGGCTTCGCACCTGTAGAGAGCGTCTTCAAGGCGGTCGATATCCAGAGTCTCGGGTTCATCCCCGTCCGGGTACCACTGGTTGAGCGTGCGCTGGCCTTTGGGGTGCGATGCGAGGCAGTCCTTGAACGGGGCGAGATAGTCCACCCTGTAGCGGGGCATGAACTCGTATGGTGCGTGGTTCCGGTAGATGCGGTTGACGAAGGTCTCGATGTTGTAGGGATCGAACTCCCTGACGATGCGCCCGACGACGGCGGAGGCGTCTTCACACACACTGCCCGGAACGGCAGGGCGGGCGTTGAGCGCAAGAAGTGTCTTGCCGGTCTGCGTTTTCTCTTCCCGGAGGGTGCCCTGAATCTTCAAGGCATCAAGCGAGGACTCGACGACCTCGGAATATGGGCCGTATTTATACCAGTAGAAGGGAAGGTGCCTTCTCTCCCGGTCGTTCTCGGGGAGGGTTGCCCTCACCATGAAGAGGATTTTATGGATGGCTGTTTTTGGTAGTTTGAGATCCGGTCGTACCTGGTAGATCTGCTGGATGAGCCGGGAGACGACTTCGGACGCGGACATCGTACGATCCCATTTGTAAAACAGTTATATACAGATTTCTTATTGCAGGCAGGTTTGCCGTATCGGACCTGCGCTCTGCAGACTGAAGATCGGGTAAACCTACGCAATGCAGCAAGATCCGGTGTGTTCTCCCCGATCCGGGCGAGAGCGTCTGTCTTCCTACCGACAGATGCTGCTTCGGTTTCCCGCCTCCAGTATGAGAATCAGGAGGCGTTCATCCTCGATCGTAAGCACAACCCGGTACTGGCCCACCCTGAGCCGGTAGACGGGCGTTCCGGAGAACCCGGCCAGTTTCCGGACATGCCGGTAGGGGTTCTCCCGGATCCCGGCGACCGAGCGGATGATCCGGCGGGCCGCCTCAGGCGGGAGGTTCTGGAGATCCCGCCGGGCCCGGGCGGTGTAGGTGACCGTGTAGGTCATTCCTCTACACCAAACTCCTTTTTGATATCGTCCTCGGAGTAGAGCCGGCCGGCCCTGATCTCCTCCAGGGCTTCCTCGATACCCCGGATGGCCTCTTCACTCAGGGGCTCTTCGTCGACGGCCATGTCGAGCAGGCGGCCGATAACATCATTATAGGACTCCTTGGGGTGCCGTTTAAGGCCCTCCAGACGGTCTTTGTTCGCCGGTGTGATCCAGACGGTAGTGGCGGACATGTAGATGCCTATAGGGCATTATAGGATATGAAGCGTGTGGTCGGGCAGCCGGACCGATACTCTTTCAATCCCCTTTGCACCTTCGGTGCTCAACCTCCGTTCCTGCTGAACGTCGCTCTTAGCACCTCCGGTGCTCGAACTCCGGCCCAAAGGGTCGTCGTCCTTCGAAACCCTCCGGGTTTCTCATGCTCCGCTCCTAACGAAACATCGCACTTCGCGGCTTCGCGCTTTTCATGTGGGACTGTATCGCCATCTGTATCTGTTAACTCACGTGAAACCGCGAAGACCGATGTTCCTGAGATTCGACTGCCTTTGTGAGAACGAAACGGCCCGCGAGGATGTGGGGAACCGATGAGAGGCAACGGGAGTTTCGGAGCATCCGGCTGTCGGTCGGGGAGGCCATGCCCGCTCGATCCGGTTAAACTCGATGGATGTCGAAAAGTATATGGCATGAGCGATTATACGGTGATATAACCTGAACCCGGACTCGGCGTGAGATCGGTAGGTGCAACGCAAGGATCGATGCTTGCTGCAGGGGGTTATGTCATGATGCGACGGACGGTAGATTTCGAGGAGAGGTACGGGGTCAGCATCAACAGGCTGAAATCCACCGAGGAAGTGGATGCCTGCGTCGAGAAGAAGGCCGGGGTGAGACTGAGAGTGGTGGCGGCCTCAACCGATATGACGGATAGAGCCGGGAACATTCTCAGTATAAAGAGTTATGACGTCGACGGGCTTCTTGATAGAGCCCTCAGATAACATTTTTGACAGGATTGTATGCCGCCGACAGATATCGCTGAGGTCGTATCCTTCTTCAACAATGAGTTCATCCCCGCATACTCTGACCTGACCGGCTTTATCGTCAATAAGCCTCAGGAGATCTTGATCGGCATCGAATACGCCTTTTCCCATCTCATGCAACATTTTAACGAAGAACTGGGGGCTGAATCGCAGGATAAGAACCTTGAGAAGGCATATCACCATCTCCAGAGGGCAACGCTGGACTGCTACAAACTGCTCTGGGTCTACATGAATACGAACATTGTGCAACTGATAGACAACCAGAATAAACGGAAGTTTTGCGTTAATATGGTGGAAGGTGATCTTCTGCTTGCATATCAACGGTTTCGAACGAAGGCGCAGGAGGCCAGAACTATTGAGGGCCGGAACGTAGGTCTGGACATTATGCCATCCATTGCGGCGTATAAAGGCGCGTGCATCGAAGGTCGAAAAATCCTCGTTAATATCGATGAGATAAAGGTGAATGATCTTGAAAAACTTGAAACGAGAGCTTACCGGTTTATAACAGCGAAGGAATTCATTGTAGGGCTATTGACGGGGCTGGTATCGTCACTCATCATTTATGCGATTCAGATCTATTTTTGAACATGCAGACGGCGGTACGTGTTGCGATTAGCGTTTGGATGTATCCCGGACTTCTTTCCCCGTGCCTGCCCTCTCTCATTCATGTTCCCGCATTGCTCGTATTCTGGGGCACGGAGATCTCAACCGGAATCGGCTTGCCGAGCTTCCTGGCCACCTCGATGTATCCCGAGATCGCCTCTTCGATCTCTGCCAGCGCCTCTTCCCGGGTAGACCCCTCGCTGATGCACCCCGGGAGGGACGGCACCGTCACGGTGTACCCTCCGTCCTCATTCTGCTCCATAAGGACCGTGTAGCGGAGACGAGTATCTGACAATCGATTCCTCCACAGGAGGATTGTCTATGGCACTATATAGGGGTTCCGCGGATCATTTTCTCCGATGCCGAACCATACGATACTCAAGGGCTCGACCCCGCGAGTCATCCGAACGCAGGCAGGTCTTGAGGAGTTCGACGAAATGGGACCAACTCAATTGTCTCGACAGTGCCGAGACTACCTTTCTCCCGTAGGCAGCACGCTGCTCCCTGAGCAAGAGGAGCAGGGGGTTCCCCGGAGGAAGACCTGATCATCGGCAGGGTCCGGGTCTCCGAAGGCGCGGCATGAGCCAGGCGCTCCGGCCGGGAGGTGTGCCGCGCTCAATGATCCTGCAGTCTGGCGAGGATCCCGGCAACCGTCTGCCTGAATTCGGGAAGTTCTTCTTCAACGATTGCCCACACCGCTTCCAAATCCACACTCATATACTGGTGGATCAGGACATCTCTGAGGCCGGAGATCCGGCGCCAGGGAATATCCGGATGCTCCTGCTTCAGAGAATCCGGGATCCGCTTTACTGCCTCTCCGATGACCTCAAAGTTCCGTATCACCGCGTCCTGCGCCATCGGAGAGTCCATGAACGCATCCCGTCCTCCGCGGGTATAGTCCTCTATCTTGCCCAGTGACTCAAGGATATGGATGAGATAAAGCCGGTCGTCCTTCACAGCGGCACGGCCTCCTGGCAGACGCGGTCCCTGATGTACCAGTGCAGTCCTCCCTCGGTTACCACATCGACTTCGCGGCCGAGCAGGTCTTTTAAGTCCTGGGCGAGAGCGATGTGGTCGAGGAGACTCCTCCCCGGCTCGAACTCGACCAGGAGGTCGAGGTCGCTCTCCGGGGTCTCCTCACCCCGGACCACCGACCCGAAGATTCTGACCCTGCGGGCACCGTGTCTGGCTGCGACCGCGAGGATCTCCTCCCTTCGCTCGAGCAAATCGTCATGCAGACTCATCAGCCTCTCCTGCATCGATCTTGTGGAGTGGTGGATATAAGGGTTCGCCCGGGAGGTTGGTGTCTCCCTCCCCGACGGAGATGCTGCGGGATAACCCCCGGCAGGCCGGAGTTGTCCGGAGCCTACTCCCGCCACCGCGGCAGCGTCGAGAGGTACTGCCGCACCATCTCCTTCGCTCTATCCAGAGGCATCCCGAGGTTTGAGGCCATCATCGGCGCGTACTTCTCGACCGCCTGCTCCCGGGTAAGATCGGGCTCGACGAACCCCCCGTCCCGGTAGCAGTAGGTGCAGTAGTTCGTCGAGAGCGAACCGTCCGTCTCCGTCCCGGCGTCCTCGTCCCGTGCAAGGGGCATCCCGCAGCTCCCGCAGGCAGGGATCTCCCTCCCGGTCCACCTCTTCAGGCACGAGATCTGCTCCCGGGCGAACCGTTCTGCATTTGCGGCAGGGATGCAAAACAACTGCGACAGGATCGCGGAGCACTTCTCCGCCATCTCGTCGATGGTGATCCCGGGTTCGGTGAAAGCGCCGCTGTGGTAGCAGTTCGCGCAGTAGTCCTTCGAGAGTGTGCCGTCCGCTTCCGTCCCGAAATGCTCCTCTGCGCTCATCGGCATCCCGCAGCTCTGACATGCTCGTGTTCCGCTTGTTTCCATAACGTATCCTCCGGATGGCGATCCATCCCAGAGCGATGAAACGCTTCAGATAAAGCAACTGACGTTGCTGAAGATAACTATTTGCAAAAAGGCTTCCCGGAAGATACGGTCGCACCCGTGCGGGAACGAGACCCTGTGCTTCTGCTGTAGCCGGCCGGAGATGCGAGAGCAGCGGCCCTGTCCCGGACCCCCGGGGCGAGAGAGTGCGTCCGAACCGCCGGTCAAAAACCAGCCCCGCCCTACTCCCCGCGAGGCGGGAACCGGATCGTCATACTGCCGCCGGCGCCGGGCTCGAGCACCGCGTCCCGCTGGAGCGCCCGGGCGTAACCGGCGAGGTAAGGCCCGGCCACCCGGACGTCTGCGAAGGTCTCCCGGATCGCCGCTGCTGCGCCGTCGCCGCCGATGGCGATAACCACGCTCCCGTCGTCGGCGTCCGTGGACTCGCAGGGGATCCCCCACGTCAGGAGGAGCCCTTCCATCAGGGTTGGGGAATCGAACCGTTCCTCGGTGTGGGCGAGAAGCGCCGTTCCGTTCTCTTCGCCGAGCCGCCCGGCGATGACGGTGATCCGCTCCGTAAGGCCGGGGGAGGCGTCCGCAAGGAGTCTTTTCACGAGCGGTCCGGCGACGTCGTGCCGCCGCAGGGACCGGGCTACCTTGATCAACTGCCAGTCTCGGGCAAACGAAGTACCGGTGCGCATCTTATCCTCTCAGGATGCCGTAGGCCATCACACAGAGGCCTAAGACCACCACGATACGCGAGAAGACCGCCGACCAGAGGACAATGAACTCATCAGGCGTGAAGATGCTCACGAGATCAGCAAACGTGATCCCCACGATCAGCGTGAAAAGCCCGTAGATGAAGAGGAGCAGGGTCGGCTGCCTCACGATCCGATAGGCATTGTAGATGACGGCGATGAGGAGCGCTCCGAGGAGGAGCGTCACAATCGCAAGCATCTGCTGCATGGTTTCAATCTGTATTCCGCTCATGTCTGTTCCTTGACCTTCCTCACCGAGATGATCGTCTGGATATCCTTCACCCCCGGAAGGCCGGAGAGGGGGACGAGCACGCTCCGCTTCAACTCGGATATGTTCTGCACCCGGACCTTGACGAAGAAGTCCCCGGGCTCAAGCACCTCGTAGAGTTCAAGGATACTCGGGAGGTCCCGCATGAACGCCTCGACCTCAGGCTTTCCATCCGGGTGGACCCTGACGTTTAAAAAAGCGACCAGGGTATGCTCGAAACACTTCTGGTTGACGACGATCGTGAACCGTTCGAGGATACCTGCGTTCTTCAGCTTCTCGATCCTTTTGAAGACTGTCGACGGTGCTATGCCCAGCATCGAGCCGAGCTCTGCCATAGACATTCGCCCGTCTCTCTGCAGCTCCCGAAGGATCGCATCGTCGATCTCATCCATTCTTACAATAGTTACAGGTTTTTAGTTATTAAAATTCCGCATTTGTTTTTACCAGAGAGAACGGTATTTCCTCTTTCGGGCGGGTATTGTTGCGAATTACAGCTATTCTGTCAGAGTTCTGTCCGGTGATAAATGAAGAGTTATTCCGCGATAACGAGGAAATAATAATCGAAATGGTGTATGATGGGGGAATTTTTGTTTCAGTGCCGGTGAATAATTGTTCCCCCGGGATTGACGACCCTCCCGGGCCCGGGGCCTCCGGCCGCTTCCCGGATGGCCGTATCAATGAACTCCCGGGCCGCGGCGAACCCCTCCCGCGCAGGCATTCCCCCGGCAAGGTATGCCGTGAGCGCCGCAGAGAAGCAGCACCCCGACCCGTGAACCGAATAGGGATAGCGCTTCCCTGAGAGCCGCATCATCCCGTCGGGGTCGACGAGGAGGTCGACTGCTGCACCGCCGGCGAGATGCCCCCCCTTCACCACCACGGCACGGGCACCGAGATCCAGGATCCGCCGGCCCGCCTCGGCCATATCCTCGACGGTCACGACGTTCATCCCGGCAAGCACCTCCGCCTCCGGGATGTTGGGGGTGACAATTGCCGCCCGGGGGATGAGCAGCCCCGTAAGGTCCGCGACGGCGTCCTGTTCGAGCAGCCGGTGGCCCGACGTCGAGACCATCACCGGGTCGATGACGAGCGTGGCTCCCTCCGGCAGGGCCTCCGCGACGGCCCGGACGTTTTGGGCATTGCCGAGCATCCCGGTCTTCCACGCCTCGATGGTGAAGTCGTCGGCGACCGCCCCAATTTGAGCCCGCACCGCATCCGCCGGGAGCATCCAGGTTCCCCGGACTTCCCGGGTGTTCTGGGCCGTGACCGCCGTTATGACCGTCAGCCCCCAGATGCCGAGCGCCGTAAACGTCTTCAAGTCCGCCTGGATCCCCGCCCCTCCCCCGGAGTCGGAGCCGGCGATAGAGCATGCTGCGATCATCTGCGCACCCGTCATTCTTCAAAGAGATGTAGCAAGGAGTCCCCCGGTTTTAACCGGGGAGGAATTGCGTCTCCCATCCTGCGTTTGTTGGTTTTGGATATACCGCTGAATAATCTCTGCGGATACGTCCCCCGCAGTACCGACATAATAACTCGGAGACCACAATGTTCCTTTCCCGAGAGCATTTCTCAGCTCGGGATGTTGAGCAAACAACTGTTTTGCGGAGACGCCCTTAAGAATTTTGACAATGGCGGTAGGCGACTCGAACGGCGATGCAGACAGGAAGAGGTGGATATGATCCTCCATCACAACGAGCTCGAGGATATCCCAGTTTTTCGTATCGCAAATGGTTTTCAGGATTGATTCAGCAGATTTTGAGCTAGCGTCCACCAACACCTTCCGCCGGTATTTTGTACACCATACAACGTGATAATTGATAGAATATACTGCGGACGAAGCCTTCTTTTTTTCAGTCATGCGATAATACCACAAGGTATTTATGGATTGCTCACTAATAATACTATTGATGCTGAAAACTATCCGGGTAAAACTCCTTCCCACGCAAGACCAGAAGGAGATCCTTCTGGCAACCATGAAGGCAGTCAACTCGGCATGTAACAGCATCTCTGAGTTTGCATTTCAGAACAAGGTGTTTAACCGAT
>DASQ01000036.1:0-5877 GCA_002503885.1 Methanoculleus marisnigri
GTTGCTGGGTGAGCTCAGAGACAACGTGTTACTTCAACGAACAGCAGTCATAAGTGCGGCGGGGGGAAGCCGGTTTTCGAAATTAACCTGACGCCGATGAATGACAACGAGTACTAGAATGTGGAGCCCGACCCCTATACCGTCAGGGCCGCGTACCGGTGAGCGCGGTACTAACGTATATCTACACGGAGGTCGAAAGTACACCTTAACACGCCAAAACCTGCGAGGATGGTGATGACATGGCCCAGAAAATTGAATTAGGTCTCTACCTGGAAGGCGACGACGCCCGCCGCTTTGAGAAGTACATGGCGGACCCCGACCGGTACGACACCCCGGAAGGGCGGGAGATGACCCGGTGGGTACGTGCTCACGGAGAGGAACTGGTAAAATCCATCCGTTGACACCTCTCCGCTACGGCCTATTTTAACTCGGTTGAGATCTTGATCGATGACGTGTCGGGCATACCACTCTATACTACTACGGTGGTATACATCCTGATCGACTGGATGTTTTCACGGTGTACGGGAGTGGGAGAGAGTGGTTGAGGACCTTCTCCACCCGGCGGAGCGAACGAAGATTGATGGTTCCTGCACCCCATAGAGGGCTGAGGAGGTTGCAGCATATGACAGAGGTGATCGACCCGATCCTGCGGCAGCCGGAGTGCGGCTGGCGTTCATGCTCCATGAACAATATGTTCACGGATCGAAAACAACATCTCCCCCCACCACAAACAACCTCTCTGGATCATGCTCTCAGAGATCTTCAAGACGGAAGAACGCATCCGCATCCTCCGCCACATCAGCCTCAGGCAATCGGCCACGGTCGGAACAGTCGCCCTCGCCACCGGCGTCTCCAAAGGGCTTGTCTCCGGCTACCTCAATATGCTCGCCAGGGAGGGGCTGCTCAGGCGGGAGAACCGGACATTTCACAGGGATGATACGCCCCTGTGGCCGGCTATCAAGCGCCTCCTCAACCTCGATCTCCTCAAAGACATGATCGTTCTACCAGAATGGGCGCGGGGAGTCGGGATCTACGGGTCCTGGGCCGGCGGCACCAACACCACGGAGAGCGACCTCGACCTCTGGGTCCTCGTCGATACCGCGAGCCCCGACACCGAGATCCGGGCGGCGGAGCTTGAACAGACCCTCGCAATGCATACCCGGTGCGAAGTCAACACCCTCATCCTCACCCCCGATAGAGTACGACATCTTCGAGAACACGACCGGCCGTTCTATACGGCCTTGACGACAGGACACGTAACCATGGAGGGTGTTGACTTTGCGACCGCTTGACGACTGCTTTGCCGGCGGGAAACTCCGGACCGTGGAGCCCTCATACGAGAAGGCATGCCAGTCGATCGCCCTCGCCCGTGCCTACCTTGACGAGGCACGGCAGTCCGGGGCCATCGGCACCACCCGGCTGGCGATGAACGGCCTCTACTTCGCATGGTTCCACGCCGGCCGATCCGTTCTTTTTGCGGACGGCATCCGGGAGAAGAGCCACTACTGCCTCGAACAGTATCTCGGCACATACGTCTCCGCAGGGAAACTCGACGCCCGATGGCTATCGCTCTTCTCAAGGATGCGAAAGAGGCGTGAGGACAGCCAGTACTCGTTCAGTCCCGCGCCTCTCCCCGACGAGATCGAGAGTGTTCTTGACCTGACGGAGCAGTTCATTGACCGGATGGAGAGGCTTGTATCGGAACGATAGCAAAGGATCAGATTGCAGTGCAAAGACCCCGGAATCTCTGCATTATGGACTGACGAGAGAGGTCGGTGCGTTCGAGCCCTCGGTCCCGGCAGGAGCGAAGCTGCTCGACAGCGCCTGCATCATGACCCGCTACCCGGACAGCATCGTTGGGAATCTAACGCCGTCGGAATACCATGACAGGGAGGATGCCGGGGAATGCATCGAGCACGCGGACTCGATCTGCAGTGCCGCGAGGCGAACGCTCTTTGGGTGATCGAGCAGGTCCGGGACCTTGCCCGGGGCGCGCCGGCACGTCTCCGCCGTCATCCTCTACGGGTCGTTTTCCCGCGGCGACTTCCACGAGGGGAGCGATGTCGACCTGATCGTCGTCGGGGACTTTCGCGAGCGGTTCCACAAAGCCGGGCGGCAGCCATCCTCGATCTCACCGAGCTCCCGGTCGAACCGATCTGCTACACCGAGGAAGAGTTCGCCGAACTGGTCCGGAGCCCCAACCCGTTCATCCACCAGGCACTGGCCGAAGGTGTCCGGGTGTGAACGATCCCGTCCGTAAGGGTGGGCAGCTCACGAAAAATAGCTCGCTGTGCTCATAATTCATCAGTCTTGTCGTCAACTCCTCGCGGGTGAGGCCGGACCCTGGATCGGATCATCGCCGGTCTTAATGGGAACGACCACACCTGCGAGAATCTTCGCGGAGAGCAGGGTGGTTGCAACGGACAACCCGAACCAGACGATCGATTGCATGGTAAGTTTCAAGGGGGTTGTCCTCCATACTCTCAAATGAGAGGCCATGAAGAACGGGGCAGAGATCTTAGAGCGGGTCATGGCCGAGCGGGACCGGATCTGCGAGATCGCCGCACGCCACGGCGCACGGAACGTCCGTATCTTCGGTTCCGTAGCGCGTGGGGAGGCGGAAGCGGAGAGCGACCTCGATCTTTTGATCGACCTCGAACCGGATCGGAGCCTCCTCGACCTCGTTGCCCTGAAATCAGAGTTGGAGACACTGCTCGGGATCCCCGTCGATGTTGCCGAGCCCCTGACCCTGCACTGGTATATCAGGGACCGGGTGATGGCAGAGGCGGTGCCGCTGTGAAGGACGCCACGCTCTACCTGATTCACATCAGGGAGTGCACCGACCGAATTGCGAGGTATACCCAGGGCGGGAAGAAGGCGTTTCTTGCCGACGAGATGATACAGGATGCTGTCCTCCGAAACCTCCAGGTTCTCGCCGAATCCACGCAACGCCTTGATGAAGGCAATGAGGTATACCGTCCCACATGCTCGTTGTAACTCTACACCGCCCAGATGAGTAAAGTCTAATGATAGATGATATTCATCAGGCGTGGGTCTAGCATGCATCCATAGCAGAACTGTGTTGCATGGAGAATCGAATCCGCAGGCTCCTCAAAATCATACCAATCCCATTCATCTCTGGTTTTAGGCCGGATACCTTTTCGCATTGCGCCGATGTTTTTTGCATCGTAGCCGTCCTCACATAATAGTACAACGTAGTGCCCGGTACATAGGGTGTGTCTTCTTGCTGCACGCAAATAGCCCAATTCATATGTGGCCGAATCGTTAATGCCATGCTCATTCCCATCTTCTTTGAAAAAGTAGACACTGTGAATATGGCTTCCATCAATTAGGCGTTCAGACATGCGCACATTATATTCAGGACGCCCCTCGTCTGGCAACTGAGGATTCTGCTCCTGGAGATCATATGATAACGTTGCGTTAAGCCCTTCGTCGTTACAGAGATGCCTCTTTAACAGTTCTAAGTGGGGCCTGCGGAAAGAACCCAGGATCCCAATATTTATTCGAGTTTTTACATCTTCCGGGGATTTGAGTGGCTCATTTAACCCGGAAAGGTAACTCATGATAACTGATCTGTCTGAATGCTGATAATGGTTGAAGGTAATTTGATTGTTACCTGATTTCACAAATCCTTATATTCAAGTAACGGGTATAGGACTTATGGCACGGAGTGAGTGAGCACATGGATCAGGCTGAAGTAGATAAGTATCTCGTCAAAGTCCCATCTGTCATTGTCAACGCTGTCGCCCCACTGGGGGACAAGAAGTGCTGGGCGTTGTACATTGCACTGCTGGACAACGATGAGGGCTTGAGGTTTAACCAATTAAAAGAGCTCTTTAACGCTGAGTCCCCTGAAATTTCCCGCTCTCTCAAATCGCTGGCAAACGCAGGGCTTATTACAAAGCGTGCGCGCTGTTTGACTGATGTAGGGAACAATGAAGTATCGTATTATGTGCCGACGGTTCTCGGTAAGAGCCTTATAAAGTCGCTTTATAAGGGCTTGCTGCCATCAAAACCGATAGGCATCGGGCAGGCAACGAACTCAGGTACAGGGTATTCAGAAATCAAGGGTAGTAATACCAGAGTTGAGATAGGCGTCGGTGACAGGATAGATAGTTCTACAAGGTATTCACGCGGCGCATCCCGACGTTATAACCCTATTACATGCCAACCCCGCGGAGATGTGAGTTATGGATCCAGTTAAAGAGACAGAAGAACCGAAATTCTCAGTGGTCAGGAATCCAGACTGCGAGGTCATCCACGTCGATGGGGTCTATGGGACATTAAACCCGGCAACAGGGCAATTGACGTTTTATCAAGATGTACCGAAAGTTGGCATTGATGAAAATGGTTTGATGTCGTCTAAGTCGATAGAGCGTGTATTGGTAGTCGATACACGGATGTCACCAGAGGCATTTAGATCTATAGCGTACTGGATGATGGAGCATGTGCAGCATTACGAAAAATGGATGATGGAAAATTTCCGTCAACAAGAAGGGATGGATAACGATACAGACCAGGAGGGTTCTTCATAAAAGTGGAATTTTGTTTCGACATCAACCGCGGAAATGACATCCATGGCATAGGTACTGCCGAAAACATTGCCTGGTGTGTAGGTAATCTCCGCCGATCTCGCCTTTTGGTCACCGGACGGTAGAGAAAGGAGGTACTCTCGTACCGGGGGGGAAGGCCCCCGTGCAGGAACGGGTTGAACGGCCTCCTTCGGAGATCGGGTGCGGACCGCATCGGGGCACCGCGCTGCAGAAACGTTCAGCGGGAAAAGAGCAGGGGCCCGCTCTCCGCTGCCCGGCGGGCAAGGGGATTGCTGAGCTCGCTTACCGTGTAGGGGAAGAGATCGACGCCGATCCCGATATCGGAGAAATATGCAAGGTATGCGGAGACCCACTCAGGGAAGGGGCGTTCGTCGCGTGCAAGGACGATCATGATATCGAGATCGCTCCCGGGAACAGCCCGCCCCTCGGCAAACGATCCGAAGAGGATGACTCCTCTTTTGCCGGCACAACATTTCCCTCTGTCAGAGGAGGCCCGACTCTTCGTAGAGTGCGGAGAGCCGCCTGCCCGTCAAGCCGGCAATCCACCAGATCGTCGAACTGCTGTCGGGAGAGGCCGAGCTGCTCGGCCATGATGGAGAGCAGCCTATCGCTTATCTCCTTCTTCGGCTGACCCAGGTGCGGATGGCGGTATCGCGGCCGTTATAGCAGAACGTCAGCTTGATGTGCCCGGACATCTCCGCATGGAAGCCCTTCCTGGTGAGCCGCTTTACAATGATGTAGTTCTTCCGCGAGCCCATCAGGACTCTCCGTGAAAGAGCGAGAGAAGTTTTCTCCGGAACTGGAGGGCGCCGTCTGTAAGGTCGCTCTCATCCCGCTCTACAAAATCCTTCCAGTTTGTCTCAAACTCGGCAGTAATCTCTATAAGACCTTCACGCAGATCCGGGGCAACGGCAAGCAGGCGGTATGCATGGTTATACAGGATATACTCCCCGTCCTCGACCTCGACGCACAACTCGATAGGATCTGCAAGTTCCCGGATTTCACCGCGCACCCGGACATAGATCAGGGGAATATAGGTGGGCGGGTGGCTTTCACTGGCGTGAGAAACGAGCCGCCCGATCAGGTCGCTATATGTCTCGCGGGGATGCACCTTCAGGCTGTTGAGCCGGTATTTTAACTTGGTTGAGATCTTGATCGATGACGTGTCGGGCATACCACTCTATACTACCGCGGTGGTATATATCCGGATCGGCTGGATGTTTTCACGGTGTACGGGAGAGAGTGGATGAAACGGGGGTGGTCGACCCGAACCCCTGCCTGTCGCAAAGCGACCTATGTTCAT
>DASQ01000036.1:5897-17442 GCA_002503885.1 Methanoculleus marisnigri
GGTGCGAAGAAATACTCAGCGGCGGCCGTACTCGCAGCCTGGCTCATCGTCGTCGCCTTCTTTATGGTCTTGAACCGCACGCTCGACCTCGAGGTCTTCTTCGTCCTCGCCCTGATCGGTCTTTTAGTCGTCGCGGTCCTGATCGACGGGGCCTTCTCGCGGCCCCGCTACATGCGCTACATCGGCTACCTCATCGCCGCGGGGGTCGCCCTCTTCGCCTACATCGTCGTTGAAAAAATCCTGGAGATCCTTGCCGCATGAACCGCCGGGCGTCCCACGTCATCCTCGCGGCGGCAGCCGTCCTCGTTCTCCTCCTTCTTGGAGCCCAGGCGACGGCCCCCCTGCTCTACACCGCAGAGAACACCGCGACCGCCGCCCACGCCGACCCCGCGACCGTCCAGAAGAAGTCGCCGGGCAACGCCGACGCCCTCGTCCCCTTAATGGACGACCTCCTGGGCCAGACCGGGACCCTCGCCCTCACGATCAAACTCAAGGACTACGAGAGCGCCGAGAGCGACCTCGCCCGCTACAGCGAACTCTCGCGGCAGTTCGACCGGCTCGTCGTCACGCTCGACGTCTCCGGGACCGACATCGGCGAGTTCCAGCAGAACAACAGAAAAAACCAGGAGGCGCTCACGACCCTCTTGAACGACACCCGGCGGTTCGACGACCTGAAAAGGCTCGAGATCGAGGTCCAGGGCGACGACGGCCAGCGCATGGCCATCGCCTACGAGGGCGAGGCCCTCCGGCAGAAGATGCGGGAGGGCTTCTCCGCCTACGCCGAGCGCGAGACCGCGACGACCCGGATCGCCGAGCACTACGGCGCGAACGCCACCCCCTACCAGGCGAGCGTCGAGGACTTCGCGGAGGTCGCCGACGCCGCGGACGACCGGACCGGCGGCGGCAGCACCCCAAAATCCCCGCTCGACGTCGCGGTCACCCCTGGTGAGGGGCGCTACGCCGACACCCTTCTGATTGCCGGAACCTACATCGGCGGCATGCCCGGAACCCCCATCGAGGTCTACGTCGACAGCCGGCCTGCCGGGACCGCCGCCCTCGGTGACGACCGGACCTACGCCTGCTCCTACCGGATCGGCCGGGTCCTCGCCGGGCCGCACCTCGCCTACGCGACCGCGGGCGCGGTCTACTCGGAGGTCGCGACCTTTGCGATCCTCACGGAGAACACCACCATCACCCTCGCCCTCGCGGAGGTGAACCGGACGGCCGTCGCCTGCACCGGAAACCTCACGGCAGGTGACCGGCCGGTCACGGGTGCCCCGGTCCTCCTCAGGGTGGATGACGCTACCCTCATCAGCACACAGACCGACGGGAACGGCACCTACGCACAGGACGTCGTCCTCCCCGCCGGGGAGCACACCCTCCGGGCGGAGTTCCACGCCGCGGGCTACCCCTTGAACGCCTCCGAGAGCCACGAGGAGACGGCCGTCATCCCCGACGAAGGGCTCTCGGCCCTCCCGTTCGTCGCGGCGCTTGCGGCGGCAGCCGGCACCGGGTGGTACCTCCGCCGGCGAGCGCGGCCCGAGGAGAGCCCGGCAGCGGCAGCCCCCCTCCCGGAACCGGAGATCGTAGAGACCCCGGCGGCGGTGACCATCGCGGGGCTCCCTCTCCGCGAGGCCGCGACCGTCCTCTTCCGCGCGCTCCGTGCCTGGCTCGGTCTCCCCGAGACGAAGACCCCGCGGGACTGCGCCCGCATCGCTCCGGCCCACGCCGGGTTCTTCGAGCGCTACGAGCTGATCCGGTACGCAGGAGAGACCCCCACGAAGGAAGAACTCCGGGCGATGGAAGAAGAGGCCCTCGGGGGTGACGAGCATGCGTGAGGCCTGGGCGGTCCTCTTCATCCTTCTCCTCGCCGGCGCCGCGGTCTACGCCCACACGACGACCACCACCGAGGAGTACAGCCGCTACAACGTCGGCTGGAACGGCACCTCGAACCTCGCCGCGGAGGAGGTCCGCGACCTCCGGGGCCTCGACCCGGCATCGACGCTCCTCGTCCTCGCGCCCGACCGGCCCTTCACCGCCGAAGAGATCGGCTACTATCGAGCGTTCCTCGACTCCGGCGGCCGGGTCCTCGTCGCCGACGAGGAGGGGGCCGCAAACGACCTCCTCGCCGACCTCGGCAGTTCCATGAGAGTCCGGCCCGGGAACCTATCGAGCCTCGACCGCGACCACACCGACCCCGGGCTCTTCGTCGGGTACGTCGTCGGGAACGCCACCTTCTTTGCCGGCGTCGAGACCGTCCTCGCGAACCGCCCCGCGGCGGTCGACGGCGGCGAGCCGCTCATCGAGACCTCGATCCTCACCTGGGACGACGCCGACGGCGACGGCCGGGTCACCGGGAGCGAGACGTTCGCGAGAAGAGTCATCTGCGCGCACGAAGGCAACCTCACCGTCCTCGGCGACCCGAGCCTCTTCGTCAACGCCATGCTCGCCGAGAACCCGGAGTTCATCGACAATCTCCGGCCGGTCAAAATCGACGGCGTCCACAGCAGGACCGGCACCGCTAACCCGATCATCAACACTAGAGTATGGATACAGGATACGCCGCCGGCCGCGGCCGCCCTGGCCGCCCTGGCCGTCCTGCCGGTGGCCTGGCGCTTTGGGAGGAAGAGAGATGAATGACGACCTGACCAGACGCATCGAAACGATTGCAACCGCTTACGAAGATATCCGGCTGACCACCCAGCAGATGGTCGTCGGGAACCTCTCCCTCATCGAGGAGATCTTCATCAGCATGATCAGCGGCGGCCACCTCCTCATCGAGGGGGTCCCGGGAACAGCGAAGACCACCATCTGCAAGATCTTCGCCCGCCTCATCGACTACGACTTCAAGAGGGTCCAGGGGGCCGTGGACCTCCAGCCCGCAGACATCATCGGGGTCCGGATCTACGACCGGAACAAGAGCGAGTTCATCCTCCAGAAAGGCCCGATCTTCACGAACTTCCTGATGGTCGACGAGATGAACCGCTTAACGCCCAAGACCCAGAGCGCCCTTCTCGAGGCGATGAGCGAACGCCAGACGACGATCGACGGGACCACCTACCCGCTCCCCGACCCCTACTTCGCCATCGCCACTCAAAACCCCCACGAGGCCGAAGGGACCTTCCCGCTCATCGAGTCCCAGTGCGACCGGTTCATGTTCAGCACCGTCCTCGCCCACCTCGACGCGGCAAGCGAGCTCGAGATCCTCCGGCGGGAGCGCGCCGGCGAACTGGACTGGAAGGTCTACCGGGACCGGATCGCCCCCCTCCTCAGCCCCGCGGATGTCGCGGCCATGGCCGCGACCGTCCGGGAGGTCAGGGTCGATGAAGCGGCTCTCGCCTACATACGCGACATCGTGCTTGCCACGCGGTCCCACGGCGACATCCGGCTCGGCGCGAGTTCCCGTGCCTCGATCGCCCTCCTCCGGGGTTCGATGGCCCGGGCGGCCATGAACAACCGGGCCTACGTCATCCCCGACGACACCCGGGCGCTTGCCCCCGCAGTCCTCCGCCACCGCATCCTCCTCACCCGGGAGGCGGCGATCACCGGGGTCACCGCGGACGCGGTCATCACCGAGATCTTAGAGACGGTCGGGGTGTCCTAGCGATGATCCGGCCGACCCGGGCGGCCGGGGGGATCGCGGCCCTCGCCCTCGCCCTCGCCGTCACGGCGCTCCTCCTCGCGAGCCCGGCCGCGGCCTTCGCCGCCGGCTCCCTCCCCCTCTTCCTCCTCTGGCGGGGCTGGCGGTTCGAGCGCGATCTCGCGGCAGCGGCCGCTTCTCTGACGGTGACCCGCGAGGTCGACCGGACGATCCTCCGGCAGGGGACGGCGGCGACCGTCCGGGTACGGGCCGACCTTGCCGTCCCGCCCGGGATGACGGTCCGGGTGCGCGACCTCCCGCCGGCGGTCGCGGTCGGCGATGCCCCACACTGCGAGCCCGGCAAGACCGCGGCCTACACCATCCGGTTGATGGCCCCCGGGGAGACGTCGTTTGCGGGCGTCGTTATCGAGGCGAGCGACGCCTTCTTCACCCGGGACCTCGCCTGCCGGCGGTTCGGCGCCCCCCACCTCCGGGTCTTCCCCGCGGGGACCACCGAGAACGGCCGGGGGAAGGGGGCCGGCAGCGGAGACGCCGAGGTGGACCGGCGCGCCTCCTTCACCGGCCAGGGCATCCGCGGGTTCCGGCCCTACCACACAGGCGACGACCCCGGGCAGATCGACTGGAAGGTCACGGCCCGGCGCGACGCCTACTATGTGCGGCAGCTGGCCGGGCTCGAGGGCGGGGCGCCCCTCATCGCCGTCGACCTCCCGCCCCGGGCCGGCGACGACCCGGCAGCCTTCTCCCGGTTCTCGATGGCCGTCTGCGGCGCGGTGGAAGGCGCGATCAACTCCCGCGACGGCTGCTCCCTCCTGGTCGTCGCCGGCCCCGAGATCGTCCGGTTCCTCCCCCGGACCCAGGATATCCGCGAAGCCCTCGCGGCCCTCGGCGGGCTGGCCCCCATCGAACCCCGCGCCCCCCTCTACCGGGCGCCGGGACCCGCCGTCCTCGCGGCCCGGGCCCGGGCAGCCGGGCGCGGGGAGGGGGCGTACCGGGAAAAACTCGGCGGCGTCCTTTCTGCGTTTGCGGCAGAGAGCCCCGCGCCCTTCGCGGCGGCGGTGCGGGCGGCGCTCGGCCGGGCGGATGCCGCGGAGGTCCGGCTCTACTCCCTCCTCCCGGCGGGCGACAGAAGCCACCTCGTCCAGCTGACCCGTGAGGCGAAGGTCCGGGGGATGCGGGTCGTCCTCCGGTCCCCCGCCGGCGCCGGGGCCATCCCCGGGGTCGACGCCGTGGAGGTGCTCTGATGGAGGCCGACCGGCGGTTCCTCCTCCTCTGCGGGGGCGAAGTCCTGGTCGTCGCCGCGGGCGATCTCGTGGTCGCCCTCGTTCTCCAGGTGATCGTCCTTGCTGCGTTCATCGAGCACCGGCGGGGTTACGCCGTCTTTGCGGCGGCCGCCGTCCTCTTCGCCGCGGTACTCTACGCGGCCGGCAGCATCGCCCTCCTCGGCCTCGCCGCCGCCCTCGGCTGCGGCTACGCCGCCCTGACCCTCCAGGACTACCGGCTTGCGCTCCGGGCAGGAGAGCGAGCATGATAACCGAAAACAACCCTTACCGGGGAGCCTTCCTCCTCATCGTCGCCGCGGCCGGCCTCCTCGCCCTCGCGGCCGCGACCGGCCGGGGGGACATCACCACCGCGACCCTCGTCCTTGCGGGGGCCGGGTGCTTCATCGCCGGGGTCTTCCTCCTCGCGCTGCACAAGGGCGAACCCCTCGACCCGGAGATCGCCGCCCTCCTCCCCGTCCAGGGGACGATCACCATCGCCACCCTCTGCGCGGACCTCGGGGTCCAGGGCGACGCCTGGTTCATCCCGGAGGGAGAAACGGTCATCGAGGTCATCCCGGTCGCCGGCACCCTCCCGGAGAACCTCAATGACGACTACTCGTACAGCACCGGCGAAGGGCGGTGCGCCGTCCGGCTTGTCCCGGCCTGCGCTCCGCTGCTTGCGCACCTCCGCAAGAAGCACGCCCTTGAGATCCCCGAAGAGGACGAAGGCCTCCTCGCCTGCATCGTCGAGGTCTGCGACGACCTCCTCGAGGTCGCCCAAAAGACGGAGGCCGCGAGAGACGGCGAGAACATCGTCGTCACCCTCTCCGGCTACCGCCTCCTCCCCGGCTGCCGGGCGGTCCGGGCGGCCTCGCCGAAGTGCTGCACCATGGTCGGCTGCCCGGTCTGCAGCCTGCTCGCCGCGATCGCCGCCCTCGGGAAGAACGTGCCCACAACGATCGAGCACGTCGACGTCGATGAAAAAAGAGGGGTTCTCCGGGTTATCCTCACCGGACCCGCACCCAGAGGTGCAGGTCCCGGTAACTCGCGTTGATCCGGTCCTGTCCCACGACATCCTCGCCGGGAATCGTCTCGTTGAAGAGCAGAAACTCGATCCGGTTGTATTCCGGTGAGGAGACCGAGAAGTCCCAGGGCAGTTCCCGGGTCTCGTTGTGCGGCACCGTCACCACGAACCGGTCGAGCGTCTCGGCCGCGTGGATGGTGGACGTATTCGTCGCGGGATCGAAGGTCTGGTTGAGGGCGAGCGCCTCGACCGTGTAGGGGATCTCCCGGTACTCGTGGTTCCCTACCCCGATTATCAGCGACCGGGTCGAGCCGGCCGGAAAGTCGGTCGGATAGTCCGCCGCCTTCCCCTTCTCGCCGAGGATATAGAACTCGGTGAAGTGCTCCCCCTCTTTTGGCACCGCGATGACGTAGGCGGTCGTCGCGAGCGCAGCCACGATCGAGACGACGAGAACGACGGAGAGTGCCCGGTCGAGCCGGGAGGCTTCAGGATCGAAGAGTTCCAGGCGGGCCGCACCAAGCATCGCCCGGGCCGGGACGGAGAAGCGGTCGCCGGCCGGGAGGAGGAGGCGCCGGTACCAGGCGATCGCCGTCATCGCGAGGGTGAAGACGGTGAGCGACGCCAGGATCGGGTCGAGCCGGATACCCCATGGTGTGTAGTTCAGCGCAAGCCCGATGAGAGGGACGACGGCGATCGAGAGCCCAAACGAGAGGGCGACCCGCTCGATCCCGTCGAGGTCCCCCTTTGCCGGGAAGAGCGCGGCGATCAGGGCGTAGCCGGGGATGAAGAGGACCATCGCCACCCCAAAGAGGATCCGGAGGAAACTCTCGTTCAAGACCGGGACGTAGACGCAGGATAAGGTCGCGGCCGTGACGGCGGCGACCACGATGAGGTCGCCGGGAACGTCCCCGGCGGCCTTGAGGATCAGGGGTTGCTGGTCATCAGTCGTCATGGGTTGATCGTGTCAACCTCTTCTCTTCCACCCAAGCATCAAGATTGCGAGAGCAATGACCGGGAGGAGGGGGGCGACCGGCGCGGCGGCAGGCGTCGTCGTCACGGGGGCGGCCGTGGTCGCGGCAGGCGTGGAGGCCGTCGCTGTGGTGGCCGTCGGTTCAGGTGCCGATGCGGCGACGAGGAGGACGTAGGACCCTCCCCGGGCGACCGCGGTCGTGATCCGGTCGCCCTCGATCCTCGACGGGACCGCCGTCCAGGCGCCGTCCTCGTACCGGGCGATCGTCGCGGTGGTACCGGCCGCCGGGAGGGCGAAGGAGAGGGTCGCGGCAGGGTCGAACTCCCGGTCCACGGGGGTCACGGCGTAGGCGCGCCCGGTTGTGGCCCAGCCGGCGGGGAGAGTGCCCTGGGGGGAGAGGGCGAGGAGCCCGGCGCCCCCGGTATCGGTCCCGGTGAGGCTGGCCTTCCCGTCGGCCGAGGTCACCGTCGCGGAGCCGGGGGTGGGATCGGTCGAGCCGCCGTTACCGCCGCTGCTGCCCGGGGAGGAGGTGGCGGTCGCCGTTGCCGTTGCCGTCGGCGTCGGGGAGGAGGACCCGATGACAATCGCCCGGGAGAGGGCCTGCTGCCCGTCGACGAAGACGGTGACCGTCGCGGTGCCCTGGTCGACCCCCTCGATGGCAAAGGAGATCGTCCCATCATTGGGCCCCTGCTTCGTGCCGAGAACCGTCAGATCGGCGATGATGCTCGTGGCGTTGGCCTCCCCGCGGAGGGTGACGAGACTGAGGGTGCCGGCGGGGATGTTGCGCGGCTGGCTGATCCAGAGCTCGCCGTTACTGTCGGCGTTGTAGCGCATGATGACGGAGCCCCCGTCCGGGAACTCCGCCGCGAGTTCGGTCCAGTTCGTCCCCTTCGTGTAGGCGTTCACCTCTCCCGAGGTGAGGGAGAAGGGGAGGGTGATCGACCGGGCCGAAAAAGCAAACGTCTCGCCCGGGGTCGCGGCGAACTCGCCGCGGATGCCGAGCGAGAAGGCAGCGCCGTCGGGAAGATCGTTTACGTTCACGGTGACCGTATCCCCGGACGCGATCGCGTCGGGGCTGATGCTGATCGTCGCCGCCGTTGCGGCCGGGACCAGGAGAAGTAACAGAAGCAAACATATGCCGAATTTCGTCATAAACGGAGATCTCCTTTTGATAGATAGGATATAGGTAATTTTTGAGAACAAAAAAGGCTTATGGATGAAGAGAGTCAACTGCCCCGGCATTTAGGCCGGGGTCTTCCCGCTCCGCCCCCTTCACCCCCACAAGATAAATCGGGGCCTTTTGAGATGCAGAAACGCTCTCTATCTCCCACCCTATCTCTTCCCGGTTATCGTCGATTTATTCTGCTGAAGTGGAAAGGGGCTGCTTCTGCACCGGCAAGCGTTCGTCGGGAATGCTGCCTGCGTTCCGGGTCGTTGCGGCAACTCTTCCGGAGTCTTATCCGAAACGGCCGTCGCCGTAGGGAGGGGTCGGCACGACCGGGTGTCCCCCTTCCCGGCGGAGGGGTTTCGGGACGATCTCCGCATATGATCCAAGGGATGCTTCAAGGCCCTGAACGAAGCCGCTGCCGTCAATACTCTCAATGATCCTTGCTGTCGCTGCGTGCGCCTTCGACAGTGTTCTGCACCTCTTAACTGCCTGTGCCGGTGCAGATCTCCGGCGGCAATCGCTCCGCCATCGGCCCACGCTTCTGCCGATGCGTACTAACTCCACGCTCGATGAGGCCGTCAGGTTACTGTTGACCAACCCCGGCCGTTGCCGGGGTCTTCGGGGTCTGGCTCCCCGGTCGCGGCGTTCCGAATGTTCTGGACGGATACCTCAGGAAGCTACCCTGCGCCTCTTCTTCTAAACTGAAGAAGCCCATCAATTGGAGGTGAAAATATGTTAACGGTCCCCATAATTGGTTTTCAGGAGCGAAATATATAAAGTGGGAACCATTAAAATAACTCCATGCCGTTGCCGCACTACCTGAGCGTCCAGAATGTCGTGCGGCACCATCTCAGCGGAGATTCCTTATGTACGGGCTTACACAGAACCAGTTCATCGTCGTCATCGCCCTTATTGCAGGCATAGCGCTTGCCGCACCGGCGGCCGCGATCGAAGGAGAGGGCGGCATCTCAATTGCGCCGCTCAATCCGGATTATATCGAATACCAGAGGACCGCGGAAGAGGCCGTGCTCACCTCGTCTGAGGACTGGCATCCTTCCGGGCTGGTTCCCCCGCCCCTCGACCTCTCCCACATCCGGGCCAGCCAGTCCGCTCCTGCCGTTTTCTCGGTGCAGGATACCCTCCCGGCGGTGTATGACCTTCGCTCGCAGGGAAGGGTGAGCGGGGTAAAAAATCAGGGACCATATGGCACCTGCTGGGCCTTTGCTGCTCTTGCATCGCTCGAATCGACGGGTGTCCCAACATTTGGTATCAGGGACTACTCGGAGAAGCATATGGTTAACCTGGATGGATTCGATTATGCCGTCAATGACGGGGGGGATAATCTTATGGCAATCGCATACCTGGCCGGCTGGACCGGACCCGTGAATGAAGAAGACGATCCTTATCCGGACGTATGGGATGATGAGTCCCCGACTGGCCTCATGCCTGAGGCGCACGTCCAGAACGTGCTCATTCTTCCCGACCTGACGGGGGAGAACGAGACCGCGATGCTGAAACAGGCCGTCATGGAGCACGGGGCGGCATTCATCGACATGTATCTTAGTGAGCGTCATCCCTATTACAATGTTACGACTGCCAGTTACTATTATAACGGCACGCTGGAGGCAGACCATGCCGTGACCGTTGTCGGATGGAACGACACGTATGACCGGAACCTGTTTGCCTCCGTTCCCCCGGAGGACGGAGCCTGGATCATCAAGAACAGCTGGGACACGGATTTTGGCGACGAGGGGTATTTCTATCTCTCCTACTGCGATTCCACGGTGGGGGTGTGGGGGATGAACACGGTCTTTACCGCAGAGGATACCGGCAACTACGATGCCGTCTACCAGCACGACCCGCTCGGGTGGGTTAACAGTATCGGCACCGGGAGTGAGACGGGGTGGTTTGCCGCTGTCTTTACTGCCGATACCGATGAAGATCTCCGGGCGGTGAGCCTCTATGCAGCGCAGTACGACTCCCCGTACGAACTGTATATTTACCTTGACCCTGCAGATGGCCCGATCAACACCTCAGGCCCGGTCGCGATCCAGACCGGGACGATCGGCGGTGCCGGATACCGCACCATCCCGCTCGAGAACCCTGTCGCCCTCTCTACCGGCCAGACATTCTCCGTCGTGATGAAACTGACCACGCCGGACCATATCTATCCTATCCCGGTTGAGTACCCGATACGCAATCACTCGAGCAAGGCTACGGCACAGCCTGGCGAGGGCTACGTACGTCTTGGTGGAGTGTGGGTAGACCTGACCTATGTGTTCGAGAACTCTAGTCCGTGCCTGAAGGCGTTCACCACGGCCACCATCCGGTTCCAGGCCCCCACCATCACCGCCGCGGCCTCCAGCGACACCATCACCCCGGGCGACGAGCTTCAGGTCAACGGGACCGCAACCGGCAACCCGCCCCACGTGCAGATCTGGATCTTCGGCCCGAACTACTACGGCCGTTACGATGGAACGCTGATGGCGCGATCCGTCTGCACTGAGGCCGACGGCACCTTCGAGTGCGTCCTAGATCATGAGACCGACACGTTGCAGGAGGGGCAGTACTACGTGGTTGTCCAGCACCCGGTGGATTATACCTACGGGGTCATGGCCGACACCGCCACCGGAGTGATGTATGGAGAAGGCATCGCCAATGTGACGCTCACCGACCTGCAGGCCGCCGACGCTGTGGCTGCTCTCGTCAACGCCCTGGACTCGCCGGGTGTCGATGATATCTACGCAACGCTGAACTTCGAAGTCGTCGGCTCGACCCCACAGGCAAACTTCACCGCCAACATCACCGCCGGCCCCGCCCCGCTCACCGTCCGGTTCACCGATACCTCAACCGGCGACCCGACCGCATGGTCCTGGACCTTCGGCGACGGCGCGGCCTCCGCCGAGCAGAACCCGACCCACACCTACGTCCTCCCCGGCAACTACACCGTCTCGCTCTCCGTAAACGGCGGCGCGGAGACCTGCACGAAACCCGGCTACATCAAGGTCACCCCGCTCCTCTTTGGGGATGCAAACGAGGACGGGGAAGTCAACCAGGCCGACACCCTTCTCGTGCTCCAGGAGGTCGTGGGGATCCGGGAGAAGCCTCTCGCCGGCACCGGCCGGTTCACAAAGACCGACGTCCACGCAAACGGCGCGATCGAGATCGGCGACGCGCTCTTCATCGCCCAGTACAACGTCGGTCTCCGGGACCCGTGGTTTGCGCTGTCGGGATGAATCCCCCGGTTCACCCTTTTTCCCGGACCCGCGTAAGGAGAGGCCTCCGGACAGCCGGAAAACCCCGGAGGCCCGCTTTGTTGAAATATACTCCTAAAAATCGTTTAAAAAGCCTTATTCTCGCCGATCCTCCGGGGATCTGGCTCACGGCGTGAAGTGATCCCGGATAGAGTTATTTCTATGAAGCGTGGACCCCTCCGGGGAGACTATGCCGAATCGAAGCTTGATTTGTGCATATTTTACCTATACCAACCACACCTCACGAAGTGAACTACCCCGCCCTGAAG
>DASQ01000127.1 GCA_002503885.1 Methanoculleus marisnigri
TGTCAACATCGGTATAAAAATCCCCACTTCCGTCGGTGTAAGAATCCCCAGTTATATCGGAATACCATTCCCCAGTCCGGTACCATATAGTACCTGGTTGAAGACGAATGGTAGACGAGGAGGATTATTTTATGTTCAAGGATCTCGCTCGTGAACAGGAACAGGCAACAGGCCGGGTCAATATCAGCGCACTCTCCCGAGAGACCGGATACGATCGCAAGACCGTGAGATATTACCTCTCTCGTGACCGTCCGCCGGTGACACCCCGCACCCGCACCAAGCCCAGCAAACTGGATCCGTATAAGTCGTATATCCTCGAGAGATTGGCGAACTATCCCCGGTTAAGTCGTGTCCGTCTCCTTGAAGAGATCCAGGAACAGGGCTATGACGGCAAAGCCACGATCCTCGGTGACTACCTCCGCCAGGTGCGGCCGCCGGTCCCGGTCCTCCCTGAGATCCGGTATGAGACCAAACCCGGCGAGATGGCGCAGTGCGACTGGTCGGAATGCATCGCCTCCCGCCCGGACGGTCCGGAGCAGAAGGTCAACTGTTTCACGATGGTCCTTGGCTACTCCCGGGTGCGGTACATCGAGTTCACGATGTCCCAGGACCTCCAGACGTTCCTCGTATGCCATCTGCACGCGTTTGAGTATTTCGGCGGATTACCACAGGTCCTCCTCTACGACAACCTCGGCAGTGTCGTCCTGAAGCGGAAGTACCCGTCAACCGCGTCGGACTTCCATCCCGCCTTCGTCGACCTGCGAGACCACTTCGGGTTCACTGCCCGGCTCTGCCGGGTCTACCGGGCGAAGACCAAAGGCAAAGTCGAACGATCCATCGGCTTCGTCAAAGACAACTTCCTGTATGGCCGGGAATTCAGCTCGCTGGACGAACTAAATCTCCGTGCCCGGGAGTGGCTGGACACCGTCAACCGAAACGTCCATGGGACAACCCACGAGA
Organism: Methanoculleus marisnigri; assembly: GCA_002503885.1. Lineage (GTDB taxonomy): Archaea > Halobacteriota > Methanomicrobia > Methanomicrobiales > Methanoculleaceae > Methanoculleus > Methanoculleus marisnigri_B. The sequence continues at coordinate 961 of DASQ01000127.1, forward strand.
TTCCCGTTGACCGGTTACCTCAGGAAAATCTCCGTCCGTTCTCCTCCTATCCACCGTATCATGTCCAGAAACAGTACTCGCGCAAAGTATCCCGGGACTGCTACCTCTCGCTGTACGGGAACCTTTACTCCGTTCCCTGGCGGTTTGCCGGGAGTTATGTCGATGTCGTTGTCCGGGGCACCACCGTGCTGGTCTCAGCCAATGGTACGGCGATCTGCTCGCATCCCCTGCTTATCGGCAAAGACCAGCGGTCCCGGCAGAACGAACACTTCGACGGTCTCCTCAAACAGATCCTCAATGAACCCTGCACGAGCCCGAAGAAGAAGCCGATCCTGAAGCCGTGTATCGGGGAGTATGCTGTCGAAGAACGGAATCTGGCTCTCTATGATGTTCTCTGCGAGGAGGGAGACCGATGACGACGCTTCTCCTGGAGCGGGTGCATCAGCACCTGACCGGGATGAAACTGATGACGATGGATGCCCTTCTCGAACCCACGCTTGAGCGGGCGATGAAGGAGAGCCTGAGTCCTCTGGAAACGATAGGCTATCTGGCTGAGCAGGAATGGAACGGCAGAGTATCGACGACGATCCGGACCCGGACGAAGAATGCCGGGTTTCCTCTCCTGAAACGGATCGACGAGTTTGATTTCGCGTTTCAGCCGTCTGTCGACAGAACCGTGATCAAAGATCTCGCCACCCTGCGGTTTGTGGACAACGCCGAGAATGTGATGTTTCTGGGGCCACCCGGTGTCGGAAAGACCCATCTGGCCATCGGTCTTGGCGTCGCTGCAATCGAGCAGGGGATCCCGGTCCTGTTCATCAATGCTTCGGTTCTCATCGAACAGCTGAAGGATGCCTATCAGACCGGGCAGCTGGACAGATACCTGAAGAAACTGACCCGGCCGGGCATCCTGATCATCGACGAGATCGGGTATCTGCCGTTCGATGCACAGGCCGCATACTGCTTTTTCCAGTTGATTTCACGCCGATACGAGGAGCGAGCGACGATCTTTACCTCAAATAAGACGTTCGCGGATTGGGGAGAGATCTTCCAGGATCGGGTCATCGCGGCAGCACTGCTCGATCGCATCCTCCATCGCTGCACCACCGTGAATATTCGGGGGGAGAGTTATCGAATGAAAGATCGAAAGAAGCATGCATTATGGACGAATCTTGAAAAATCTGCTGAAATGAGGTTTCCAAATGAATGACGGAAAGTTGACGATAGATTTAAGTGGGGTGGGGAATGATATTCCGACAAAGCTGGGGAAAAGTAGACCGACGTTGACACCTTTCCTATCGGCACCATTTTCCTCGTTGACCGGCTGTATGACATCCTGAACTTTTGCGATGTTTTCGGGAAACACAAGACGCGGGGCATCGATATCAACAAGCTACTTCACGCCCTCATCAGCTACAAACTGACGGATAACTTCAGCATCAAGCGATCATACGACTGGATCACCCGGCCGGAAGTTCTTGCCGAGTTCAATCTTCCGTCCTTCAGCGAACGAACCCTCTACCGTGTCCTTGAAACCCTCGGTGCCAACCGGGAAGAGATCATCTCCGACATCCAGGATGTCCTATTTGAGAGGTATGACTTTGAGCATACCGACATCAACATGGACTGGACCAGCATAGTGCTCCATGGCACTGAAGCCAAGCTTGGACGGTATGGCTACAGCCGGGATCACCGGCCGGATAAGAAACAGATTACCGTTGGCGTCACAGAACTTGCCGACCCGATCAATGTCCCGATTGGGATGACAATCGAGCCCGGCAATCTCAATGACCAGACGCACTTCAAGAAGACCTATCGTCAGTCACGCGACCGGCTCAGAGAGGGTTCTCTGGTAATATTTGACAAAGGAGCGAACAGTGTCGCCAATACCCAGATGATCCGGGCAGATCATCTGCAGTACATCACCGGAAAGAAACTCAACAAGAGCGATGACACGATCATCGCTAAATTTGAAACCTATCATCCTCAAGTTATTGATGCGGAATCCGGGATTCGCGGTATTACCATTGAGAAGCCGAACAGTACCAATTATCTCTACTTCTCAGAAAAGCTGCAGAAAGAGCAGCTGGAATCCAGAGCCAGAAAAGTAGTTCGAGAGATAAAAGAAGCACAGGCCATTCAGAAAAGCATTGACAAGAAGAAGAGTCTTCCAAAGCGATTCCGGATAAACAATCTCCTTGTGGATGTGGACTACTCCATCCAGACAAAGCTCCTTGAACTCTCGGAAGAGGATGCCGTCAAGCTTCTTGAAGAGAAGTTCATCACCGGCAGAGAAGGATTCTTCTGCCTGAAATCAAGCAAGAAGTTGACACTTCCCGAAGCCCTGCTGACCTACCGCAAAAAGGACTCGATTGAGAAGATATTCAACTCGCTGAAGAATGAGATCGAGATCAAGCCGTTGCGGGTATGGACGGATAACAGCATTTACGGTGCGTTAATCATCGGGTTCATTGCGCAGTTATTTGTCTCCCTGATCCGATTTGAGATCCCGGAACTGAAGCATACGTCAACGAAATTCATCAAACAGGCGCTATTGAATTTGACAGTTACCATTGATTCGTGGATGAGGAAGACAAAAAAGTACATTCACTCCAATTTTGATGCCGTTAACACGATGATTTTACGGCATAATTGGGCCATTTCGGGATCGGGGAGGGGGTAAAAAGACCAACTGGCAAAGTCTCTCTCCCAACGAAATTTCGAATGCTTGCGATCACGATAGCGGAGGATCTCAGTGGGTGAGGGAACCCGAACTGGCAAACTTAGGCTCAAGACCTGAAATGAGTTGTTCGAGACCCCAATAGTTATGGGATGTCCTCTCAAGCAACTCTACTTGATTATCTTAGAAAATTAGAAGACAAGGAGCACCAGGGTTTATTTCTCTATTGCTATATTGAGTTGAAATACGTTTTTTGGGATTTCAGGGAAGTCGCATATTTTTGAGTTAAACTTACCTCTGATAAATATTGCACAGAGGGTATTAGATATATGATATATATTATTCCTCAGTTGTGGCGGACACCCACCCATGATCCCAGCTAATGTTTCCCATCGAATGCGTTCGGGAGTATGACCATAGTCGTGCCAAATAATAACTGAATTTTCGTCTTTGAGTAATTTAAATGCGTTTTTCGTATCTGATATGATTGCATCTTCACTATGATCTCCATCAATGAATATGATATCAAATTTTTTATTTAGCGAATCAAAATCAAATGTAAGTGAATCCGCTCCAATATGCACTACGTTTTCTAAGTTTGCTGAAAAAAATCGCATGGATTTGACCATCTTTTCTGAAAATCCTCGTTTAATAAGATCTTCATTAGATAAGCTTATTGAATAACATACTTCTGCAAACTGAGCTACATTTGCTATGCTTTCTCCCCTCCAAGTTCCGATTTCAAGATACCTGCAGTTATTATATTTTTTTGCCAAAGAATTTAGAAGAAGATAATCCATTGGGGTGGATCCATCGCTCAAAAAGCTAATTGGATAGACTGTTTCTACAGGATTTGGTACTAGTTCCAATATATCCAGGGTCGGCAACCCCTGTTCATAGCCATATTTTCTTATAATTCTTTTTCGGAATATTTCTTCATCTTTTAAGATATATCCAATTGCATGGGGATCTGTCATTAATGCCTGAAGTATCCAGCCGATATGTCTACATTTTCTTATTGTACAATAATTCATAGGTAAATATTTTCTGAAGATTCTTAATAAGGTTTTGTTTTATAGTTACTTGTGTAACATCGTTGCAGGAGGCCGTCCCAAATATATAAGTCCTATTAGATAATACTTCGGGGTATGGTCTTCTAGGAAATTGACGATGACTCTGGGCGATTGTCCAGGAATATCTCCCTCCAATGAAGCCACACATCGACCGACCCCGGTGTGACCCCCGTGGGTTGTTCAACGGCATCCTGTACGCCCTGACTACTGGCTGCACCTGGCCACAATGTTCCGGCAAAATACGGTACCAAATCAACGGTTCATCGGTCCCATGTTACCTTACGTGAGGGTCTCCAAATATACTGGGCATCTGGAGCCTTAAACGGGTGAGAGCGCCTCCCGCCTCCTTGGCGCAGCCCGGGCACAGGCGTAAAGATCCGTTAAAAATTGTTGCTGGACTCAATCCTCGCACTGGCTACCGTTCGAAAGCCCCTGGGTTTGCCGAGGTTTAACTGCACACCCTAGAGAAAAAAGAGATCCTCATCACCTCCTGCAAAAAACTGAGCGATTACTGGCCCTCCTTTGCTCTCTTGGGGTCCTCCCAGTTCAGGAGAGGAGGCAACGCCCCACTCAGTAAATCTGGTCATACCCGCTATTTAGCCGAGGGATTCATATCCCGTACAAGATGCCTGAGACTTGCCTCAAAAAAGCAAAAGAGAAACCATATATGACTATAGATTACAGCAACATTATATGTTAAGACAACCGGTTACCTCCAGCCATCTCCAATCTGTCGGATACGATCCCGCCTCCCGCATCCTGGAGGTTGAATTCACGAATGGCTCTATCTACCAGTACACAGGTGTTCCTGCAGCAATTTACCAGGAACTGATGGCAGCCCCATCCCACGGCACATACTTCGCCCAGTACATCCGGACGCAGTACCCCTACAAAAGAATCGGTTAGAAGGCGAGCCGGTGTACATCTCTTCCCTCCGCGTCAGGAACTTCCGTTCCATCCGGGATGAAACCCTCCCCTGCGACCGGCTAACTGCGCTTGTCGGTGCGAACGGCGCAGGGAAATCTTCATTTTTGCAAGCCCTCTATCACTTCTACCATCCTGGGACCACCTACACAGTTGAAGATTTCTACAACCAGGACACATCAAACGAGATCGTAATCACTGTAACCTTCGCAGGATTAAACGAAGGAGAAACAGAATTTTTCAAAAAGTATATCGTAAGAGATACTCTTACTGTCGAGAAAGTAATGGTGTGGCCAGCTTCTCGTGGTAGTCAGAAATACCACGGGAGCCGGCTTAAGAACCCTGACTTCGATGCCATCCGCAGTGCAAGTGGTGCTGCCAGTCTCAAGGAGGCTTACAACCAGTTGCGATCCGGTGCCTATCCAGATCTCCCGCCATATTCAAACAAAAATGCCGCTGAAGCAGCTCTGCAGGAGTGGGAGGAGATCCACCCCGACAAATGTACCCGACAGAGAGACGAAGGGCAGTTCTTCGGGTTCAGAGAAGTTGGAGAAACGCACCTCGAACGGTTCACCCGGTTCATCTACGTCCCGCCGGTCCGCGAGGCCGCAAAGGACGCTGCCGATGGAAAGAACTCGGTCATGTCTGAACTGATGGATCTCGCCGTCAGGAAGGCCCTCATGAGCAGGGAAGATCTGCAGACACTACAGAGGACGGCACAGAGCCAATACGATGCGATCGTCGATCCCAAGCATCTGCCGGAACTGACGTCCCTTGGCGACCAGCTCACCCGGACACTCGAGTTATATGCCCCGGGCACCAGTGTCTCGATAGACTGGTCAAGGGGGCAGGAGATCACGCTTCCGATACCTGAGGGCAGGGTCAAACTTATTGAGGGTGACTATCCTGCGCCTGTCGAGAATACTGGCCATGGATTACAGCGCGCATTCATTATCACGCTCCTGCAGCACCTGGCTCTGGTGCAGGCTGGAGCCGATGGGGAAAACCCGGCTGCCACTTATGAAAGGGAGCAAAATATCATCTTCGGCATTGAGGAGCCAGAGATCTATCAGCACCCGAACCGGCAGCGGCACCTCTCGTCAATCCTGGAGCAGCTCTGCTCAGGAGGGATACCGGGAGCGACCCGCTCGGTTCAGGTGATCTACACAACCCACTCGCCGTTGTTTGTCGACATCGGTCACTTTGAACGGATAAAAATTGTAAGAAAGGTTCAGAATTCTCCCGCCCTCCCAAAAGAAACCAAAATCAAATCGACTACCCCTAAAGCGGTCCAGAAAGCTCTGGATGAGGTTGAGAGAAGGGGAGGGAGTTCCCGTGTGCCCCGTCCTCTTGAGTTCCAGCTCAGGACAGTCATGACGCCCATAGTCAACGAGGGGTTTTTCTCAGATGTTGTTGTTCTGGTCGAAGGAGAGGAAGACCGGGCTGCCTTGATCGGTGTCGCAAAGGCCATGAAGATAGATTTAAACGCCTATGGCATCTCTGTCATCCCCTGCCATGGAAAAGACTCCATCCCTAAAGTCGGCACGGTGTTTAGACACCTTGGGATCCCCCTGTATGTCGTGTGGGATAGCGACAAAGACAAAAAGGCTACATCATGTATAGCTACTAACCGTAAGTTACTCAGGTTGTGTGGACAGCCTGAAGAAGACTGGCCGGCGGGAGTGTTCGATTGTTATGCCTGTTTTGAAACCAATATCACTGAAACCCTTCGTCGTGAGTTAGGGAAAGAGTATTATGACCGTGCTCTCGCTGAAATTCAGCAAGAATGGGGTCTGGGTAACTGGAATGGTGCTAAAAAGAACCCGCTCGTTGTTGCTGAACTGATTAACAAAGCAAAGGAGAACAACATCTCCCCTTCTACTATCGTGGAAACTGTTGAGCGGATTATAGCCCTCAGGGGCTCGTGTTGAAGGCGCGGCCTCGGACACTGTAGGTCCGGTGCTTCAATGCCCTCCTCACCCCCCGCCGAGCACCCGCACCAGCACCGCCACCACCCCGCCCACGACCCCGCCGGCCCCGGCGCTCACCGTCGAGATTCGCCGCTCTTCTCCTGCCTTCTCCGCCCGCCAGCCCTCGAGCGCCCGGATCCGGGCCTCGAACTCCTCGTCCTGCGCCTCCATCTGCCACAACATCCGGCAGATCCACTTCACGTCCCGGTTCGTCTCGTAGACGAGTTCCCGGGTGGTCTTTTCCCCGGTCATCCTGGTAACCCTCCCGGTGAAGACTACGACGCCGGAGAGAAAAAGCCAGACCGTAACGATTATATTTCAGAATCGGAGCCAAATCCACCCTTCCCGATAAAGTCAGGCTGATACCCTCCCGGGTATACCCTATAATCGTCTGTCATATTCCCGGGAAGCCTGGCAGGCAGGAGAAACCAACCATGGCAGACTTCGTGCAGAAGACCGTAAACAAGACGGCGGTCCGGGACCTTGCCGTCCCGATCGCCACCGTAACGTCGTTTAACACCCTCATCGAGAGCGTCATCGCCGACAACCCCTTCGGGTGCGTCGGGTATACCGGCTCCGATGGCGTTCCCGTCGATCCAGTCATCCGGAACCGCGAGCACTACACCGCGAAGGTGAACTTCCTCGACGGCGAGGGCAAGCGGGTGGGCAACGTCTCCCTGCAGTCCCCGACGATCGCCGCCTTCGAGGCGAACGCCGCGGAGGTCCTCAACAACGCGGCCCTCGCAACCGCGATGGGCGGCGAGGCCGTGCGGAACGGCCCCGGCGAGACCTACTACGCTCAGCTCAAGTGCCACGACCCCTCGGGTGACGACTACTACGTCACCTTCACCCGCACGACCGTCCGGCTCTCGTCCTACCAGGACGACGCCATCCGGACCGCGGTCGAGACCTGGGCCGACGGCGTGCCCGCACTGGCGTGAGAGGGGAGACCCCCCTTTCACTTTCAACCCGCGCACGGCCTTCATTTATCTACTTCTTCTTCTCCAGACTCTCCTATGAAACCCCTCCTCCGCGCCGACCAGACCCTCTTTCGAGATCCCGACGTCTTTGACTTCGCCTACATGCCCGACCACCTCCACCACCGCGACGCCCAGCTCCGGGAACTCGCCTTCCTCCTCCAGGGCGCCGGCCCCCGGAACGCCGTTCTCCGCGGGCCGCCGGGGACCGGGAAGACCACCACCGTCCGCTGGGCCTTCTCCGAACTCACCGGAGAGTTCATCCCGGTCTACGTCAACTGCCGGCAGAACCACACGTTGCTCGCCGTCTACCGCTGCATCGCAAAAGACCTCCTCGGCTACACATCCCCCTCCCGGCACCTCGACGACACCCGGGAGGCGATCGCCGCCTGGCTCGGGGAGAAGGATGCACGCCTCCTCGTCTGCCTCGACGACGCAAACTACCTCATCCCGGCCGGCACCTACAACCTCCTCCTCTACCAGCTCCTCCGGCTCTATGAGGGGTGGGAGGTCTTGGGTGCCGTGGTCTTTGCGGTCACGAGCGACCTCGCCCTGAACCTCTACACGGAGGCCGATGCGAGCGTCCGGTCGGTCTTCCGCCCGGCCGAGGTCACCTTCCTGCCCTACACAAAGGCCGAGATCCGCGATATCCTCGCCGACCGCGTCCGGCAGGGGCTCTACCCCGGGGTGGTGCCGCCGTCGGTCCTCGACCTTGTCGCGGAGATGACCGCCGGCGAGCGGGACATCCGGGTCGGGATCGCCCTCCTCCGGGCGGCTGCCGTGCGGGCCGAGAAGGACGGCCGCTTTCGCGTCACCCGAAAAGACGTCCTCGACGTCGTCGCCACCGTCCGGTCGCCGGCGCTTGCCGCCCGGACCGCTGCGCTCTCTTCCGGTGAACGCACCCTCCTCTACCGGCTCGCGGAGCAGTCGCTCTCCGGGGGCGATATGATGGCAGGGGCGGTCTTTGAGGAGGCGCAGGACTACCTTGCCATCGGCAAGACGACCTACCATGCCCGGCTGCGAAGGCTCGCGGACGCCGGGATCGTCGACCTCCTCCCGACCGGGAAAGGATACGAGGTCTTCCTCCGCTACGCTCCCGGCGATGTCTTTGCGGCATGCGCCCACGACGACCCGGCAAAAGGCTGAACAGACCGCTCCCCTCAATCTTACCGTTAATTGGTGATCCGGACTTCCCGCTACACTATTTTCTCATACGATAAAGTAACGTTTATATGCAGCCCTTCACCCGATTCAGGGCCTGTAAGGTATCCTTTTAATCATCGGTGTCCGAGGATGATGTACGCGTCCGGGAGCGTCCCGGTGCGTGAGGTAGCGACCATGCAACAGAGAAGAACCAGCAGAGGCGGCAGCCAGGGACAACCAAATGTTCACAGCACCAGGATGCACCGGACCGCCAATGGTACTCGGTATCCGAACGATATAAGGATGCCCGTCCCGGGAGCGTGCCCGTGATGAGCCGGGAAGATACGCCGGATGCGGTCCCGCTCTTCCTCGTCCCGCGGGCGGTCGCGGACGCGATCCGGCACCACGGGAGAGCCGTCCGGGAGATCACCGTCCGCCGGACCCGCAACCACCAGTATGCAATAAACGTTGAGCGAGGGCGGCCATGACCGAAGAGTCGAAAACCTTCGGGTTTCTCCCGCTCCGGTCCGATAGGACCCTCGCGCCTGGAACCCTCTCGTACAGTACCGGCGGAGCACTACCGGATCGAGGCCGGGGACCTTCGGGGCCTCCTCTTCTACGGCCGGGTCAGCCCGATCGTCGCGGATCGTCCGCAGGCGACCCCCGGGAGGTTACTATCGAGGGGCACGCGGCGATGAACGCCTCCGGCAAGGCAGTACTGCTCCACACCCGCGCCGGGTCCTACATCATCCCGCTCGTCAGTTTCCAGCGGGTCGCCCGTGGGGAGGCCATCTCCGCACCCCTCTTTCCCCTCGTACCGGGGAACGACGGGTGCGACGGACTACGTCCGGAGGTTGAGAAGCCAACAGGCTTCGAACCGGAGTTCGAGCACCAGAGGTGCGAGGTGACAGGGTGAGCAGCGAGATCCTGAGTGCGGTCAATGTGCTCACCCCAAACGGCGATCTGGTCGAGGTCCGGGCGCTCGCCGACGGCATCACCCACTCCGGCTACTTCGACGACCACGAAGCGCTCGCCCGGGGTGTCGAGGCCCTCGACGCCGATCCGGCGGTCGCCGGGATCTATGTCACCCTCAACAGCGTGAACCCGGCGCTCCTCGCCCGGCGGGCAAACCGGATCAAGATGCGCCTCTCCCGCAAAGACGCCACCACGGCCGACGCCGACATCATCCGCCGGCGCTGGCTCCCGGTCGACATCGACCCGGTCCGGCCGAGCGGATCGCGGCCTACCTCACGGAGCAGGGGTTCCCTTCTCCTATCAAAGCCGACTCCGGGAACGGGACGCATCTTCTGTACAGGACCGACCTCCAAAACGACGAACCCTCGACCGCGCTTGTGAAGGGCTGCCTCGCCACCCTCGACGCCCTCTTCTCGAACGAGACCGTCACGGTCGATACCGCAAACCACAACGCCGCCCGGATCTGGAAACTCTACGGAACCATGTCACGGAAAGGCGACTCCACCCCGGAGCGGCCCCACCGGCGGGCAAGGCTGCTCGCCGTACCGGACGAAGTCAGTGTCGTCCCGGGAGAACGGCTGCAGCACCTCGCGGGGCTCCTCCCGCGGGAAGAGCCTCCTCAGAGAAAAAACGGCCCCGGCATCGACCTTGCCGCCTGGCTCCTCGACCACGGCATCGCCGTCCGGAGCACGCGGCCCTGGCAGGGCGGAACCCTCTTCACCCTCGCCGAGTGCCCGTTCTCGTCGGCGCACAGGGACGGCGCGTTCGCCGTCCAGTTCGCGAACGGCGCCGTCTTCGCCGGCTGCCACCACCAGACCTGCGGCGGGGGAGCCCAGCGCTGGCCGGAACTCCGGGGGATGTACGAGCATAAGAGGCGTAAGCCGGAGGTCCGGGCCGAGAAGAAGCAGGAGGAGCAAACAACCTCTCCTCCCGGCGAACATTACGAGCGTGCCCTTGCGATCCTCCAGACCGGCGACCCCCTCGCCTTCCTCCTCGACACCTTCAACAAGAGCCGCGTCGGCGACCGGACCGTCGCGGAGTGCCTGGTGATGTCCCTTGCCTCGCAGTCGGTCGAGAACACGAACGGCCTCCATGTCGCCGTCTCCGGCAACTCCGGGGTTAAACAAATCGGAATTCCGGGGTTAAACAAATTGGAATACGTCTGTTGGCTATATAATTTTTTGGATGGGTTCCTTCCAACCGTATATTGCTCTAATATTGCATATCTCCATGTTGTGATTGTATTTTAGTGTTGCCGGAGTGACGTTTACATGCATCAGGCTGCTTCCAGTATCATTCTGCCAATCCTGTTGGCGCGGCCTGTTATGTGCAATGCGGCGATATGTACTCAGTCCGGTCATTGCGGACAAAACCCGGACTGAGGGAGGTGTGTAAAATCTACATCCAACGGACAAAACTTCCAGAAGTCCGGGAATCTGCCCCTGATCCTGATAGCAGCATCCGGACAATTGCGGACAGCCGGCGTGGCGACCGCACGCTGAGGTGGCGTTGAACCACCTTCAGGTCGGGAAGACAAACCGCCACAAGCATCTCAAAGCGCTTGCGAAGGCCAGGATCGTCGATCTCGTACCCGGGACAGGCAGGGGACGGAAGCGGGTGGTCCGCCCCCGCTACGACCCCGATGATGTAACTGTCACCTGTAGTAGATCAAAAACTCCGGATTGATCATCACTCAGGATCAGGTGGGGATTTCGCCGTAGACCGAGGAGGAGGAGGCAGCGACGACGGCGGGGACCCCGCAGTCCTTCGCCGCCACGAGCACGTCGAGCGTGCCGGTCACGTTCGCCTCGTTCGAGGCGAGGGGGTCCTTCACCGACCGGGGCACGGAGGGGATGGCCGCCTGGTGGAAGATGCCGTCCGCGCCCGGGAACGTATCCATGAGCAGGTCGAGGTCGGTGATGCTCCCCTCGACGAACGTCACCCGGGGGTGGTCCAGAACGTGCTCGATGTTTTCACGCCTGCCGGTGGCGAGGTTGTCGATGATGACGACGTCGTGGTGCTGTGCCAGAAGCGAC
>DASQ01000015.1 GCA_002503885.1 Methanoculleus marisnigri
ACAGTATACTGGGACAGGCAGACGGCATTCCTCCCCCGGTTGAAACCGGGGGTCTCCTGCCCGATTTTTATGAAGATCGTGCTGGTATCGCGCATCGACGATGCGGATGCACTCCGCTATACCGCAGACCTCGCCCGGGACCTCGAAGGTCTGGGGCACGACGTCGCGCTCGAAGACGGCACGGCAAGGCAACTCGGTGCGGAAGGCACACCGTTCGAGGAGATCGCCGGTGATCTGGTCGTGGTCGTCGGTGGCGACGGGTCGGTCCTCCTCACCGTCCACCAGATGAAGAGGCAGGTCCCGGTCCTCGGGATCAACTGGGGCGAGGTGGGATTCCTCGCGGACCTGGAACCTGACGAAGCCCACGCATTCTTCGCCGCCCACGAAAGCGGGTTTGGGGTCGAGCGCCGGATGCGGGTCAGCCTCTCCGTCGACGGGAAACGGCTCGGAGACGCCCTCAATGAGGGGCTCGTTGTCACCGACCGGCCGGCAAAGATGCTCCGGTTCGGCGTCTACGTCGACGGGACGCCCGCAGAACGATTCAGGGCCGACGGCCTGCTGATATCGACCCCGACCGGGTCGACCGCCTACGCCATGAGCGCAGGAGGACCGATCGTCGACCCGCAGATCGAAGGGTTCCTCCTCGTACCGCTCGCGCCGTATATGCTCTCGTCGCGCCCCCACCTCATCAGCACCGGGAGGAACCTCGAGATCACCCTTGAGACCGAGAAGCCGGCGCACCTCGTCATCGACGGGCAGAGCACGTTTGAACTGGAGAAGGAGGCTACGATCACAGTTAAAAGGTCACAACAGCCCGCCCTCTTCGTCCATACGGGCAAACCCTTCTTTGAGAAGGTGAACCACAAACTGCGCAACCTCTGACCCTGCCGATACCCCGAACCGAGATTTTATGAGTGACCACGGGGACTATCTCCACAGAGGAGTGAGCACGATTATGGAAGACCAGATGCGCACGAAGATCTCTTACGCAGAGATTTCAGAGACGCTCAAGATTGCCCTCGATCTGCGGGGGTCGCCGGTCGCGGTCAAACTCGCAAAGAGCCCTGAGGGCATCCCCGAAGGGGTCGGGCCGATCGAGGAGACGGTCCGCCACTGCCAGATGGTCAGCAAAGCCCGTCTGGACGGCGAGATCTTCTATGCGACCGCCGACAAACACGTCTGCATGGGTGGCGGCTGGGCCCTCGGGCTGAAGGAGCTCACGCAGAGCCTTCGCACGGGAGAGTTCTACTACAAACTGGGCAAGTTCGAGAGCTGGGCCGCCTGCATGCGGACCATCCGGCAGGTGCCGCACGTCCCCGAACTCGAGACCTATGCGACAATCTACGCACCGCTCGAGAGGACGCCGTTTGACCCGCATGTCGTCATCATCGTTGCAAACCCGCGGGCAATGCTGAAACTGGCACAGGCCGCGCTCTACCAGCTCGGCGGACGGATAGAGTCCACGATGTCGGGGATCCAGTCGGTCTGTGCGGACGCGACCGCGCAGCCCTATCTCACCGGCAGGATCAACTACTCGCTCGGGTGCGACGGCTCGCGCCGGTTCTCCGGCATCGAGGATGACGAGCTCGTCATGGGCATCCCCGCCGAGATCCTCCCGGAGTTTGCCCGGGCCCTCACGGTCGTCACCGGTGCGCCCGGGTCGGTGCGGTAACGGAGCCGCTGTCCCCCTCTCTTTTTACGGCGCGCTCCCCTGTCGATGGGTCCGTTCCGGGGTAAAAGGCTTATCTCTCCGGCAGGTCAACCATTCAGCAGGTGGGTTTTTTTGCAGGTATCCATGAAACTCGAGATGAAAGACCGGCCCGGACAGCTGGTCGCAGCCCTCCAACCGATCTCGGCCGTCGGGGGAAACATCATCGCGGTCATTCACCAGAGGGAAACCTCGGCGGCCGCGGAAACGCTGGATGTCCAGATCGTGCTGGAACTGCCGGAGGGGCGCCTTGAGACTCTCCTCGAACTGCTCCGGGAGCAGGGCGTCAGCGTCGTGCGCATCGGGGAGGAGCGGCTCCTCTACAAGTGCACGCTGATCATGATCGGCCACTTGATGCATACGGACCTCTCCGACACGGTCGACCGGATCGACCGGACCGGGTCTGCAGAGGTGACGGAACTCTCCCTCGTTATGCCGGCGATCAACGCCCCTTCTTCCGCCCGCATCACCATCCGTTCGACCACCCGGACGGAGATGAAGAAGGCGATCAGGATCCTGAGGGGCGTTGCGGAACAGAAGAAACTCCTCATCATCGAGCCCCTGGAGGATGCATGATGATGCGGATCGCCATACTCGGGTTCGGCTCCGTCGGCCAGGGCATCGCCCGGGCTATCCTTGCAAAAGACCTCAATATCACCGTCACCGGCCTTGCCGACTCGCGGAGCGGTATCATCGATGCCGGCGGGATCGACGTTGCGGCGGCGCTTGCCCGTAAGGGGAACGGCGACTCCTGCGGCACCCCGGGCGTCAGCCCCGCGGACGTGGTGGCGAAGGCGGATTACGACGTCCTCGTCGAGGTGACCCCGACGAACGTGGAGACCGCCGAACCGGCACTGGGCCATATCCGGGGGGCCCTCGGGCGGCACAAGCACGTCGTCACCTCGAACAAAGGTCCGATCGCCCTCGCCTACCCCGAACTCCGGGCTCTCGCGGAGGCAAATGGCGTCCTCCTGAGGTACGAGGCGACGGTCTGCGGCGCGATCCCGCTCATCCATGCCATGCAGGAGGGGCTCGCCGGGAACAGCATCTCCCGGCTCTACGGGGTCTTCAACGGCACCTGCAACTACATCCTCACCCGGATGGCCGAGGACAGCCTCACCTACGAGCAGGCCCTTGCCGAGGCCCGGGAACTCGGGTACGCCGAGGCGGACCCCACCTACGACGTCGAGGGGATCGACGCAGGCGTTAAACTGGTCATCCTCGCGAACACCATCCTCGATATGCATACCACGCTCGATGACGTGGAGAGGACGGGGATCACCCTCCTGACACCCGACGCCCTGCGACTCGCAGAAGACCTGGACTGCACCATCCGGCTCATCGGCGAGATCGTCCCCAAGGCGGGGGTGCTCCGCGTTTCACCAAGGATCGTCGGCAAGGCGCACCCGCTCGTTGTCGAAGGAACACTCAACGCCGTCACCGTGGAGGCGGATCTTGCCGGGGATCTCACGTTCATCGGGAAGGGCGCGGGTTCCACGGAGACCGCCAGCGCCGTGATCGGCGATCTCCTCTACATCCATGACCGGTACGTCCAGGGTTCTTGAGCGGAGAAAACAGTACCTCCGGCTGATGCGTCAGGCGACGCTCGAGAGGGGCTCCTTTACCGTGGCCGATATTGCGGAGGCCACCGATACCCCCCGGAGCACCGTCCAGGACTGGGTGAACCGCCTCATCGAGGAGGGATGTGTCCAACTCATGGAGGAGCAGCGGGGACGGCACGCGGCCCGCTACGCGGCGAGCAGCGTGATGCCGGAGAGCGCCTGCCGCCGGGTCTTCACCACCATCGACGGCGACCAGGTCGAGATCTATCACGAGTGCATGAGCGGGGGGTGCGCCGCCTTCTGCGAGTTCCACCATGCCCGCGCCGGCGGTGCCCTGCAGTCGGTTCGCCGTGACGGGACCCTGCTCCGGGAGCGGGCGATCCTCGGGCGGCGGGACGTCGCCGTCGGGCTCGACCCCGCACCGGCGGTCGGGATCGCCGGCGTCTTTCATGACGGTGACCACATCCACCAGCGCATCAGGTGCATCGGGGGCCCGGCCTACTCGCTCACCGATATGATGTCATTCGCAGAAGGCGTCTGCGGCGTCACCGTCCACCGCGAAGGGCCGGTGGTCGAGGGCGAGGTGGTCACCCGGGCGCTCGCCTACGTCGCCATCGGGATCGACGATACCGATACCGAGACCGAGGGCGCGACGTTCGCCCTTGCCCTCGCCCTCCTCCAGCACCTCGCGAAACTGGACGGCGTCATGCCGATCGGCCACCGGGTGGCGATGTTGAACCCCCTGATCGAGGTACGAACCGCCGGGAACTCCTGCAGTTACATCGAGCTCGCGGTGGAGCCCGGCCAGGTCCCGCGGATCGAGGAGTCCGCCGTACGGTTTGTCGCCGGCGAGGCGGCGTCGCCGGAGTGGGGGATTGCTGTCCGGCAGGGGTTCCGGATACCGGGGAACCTCCGGGCGTACGGCAGGAGCGCGAGAGGGACGGTGCTCACGCTGGAGACGGCGGAGGCGACCGCCGAACGGTTCGGTGCCCGCCTCCACGGCGGACGGGGCGTCATCGGGGCACTCGCGGCGATCTCGCTCATCGGGCTCCCGCACGATGTGCTGCTCGACCCGCAACGGGACGTCTGCGCCGATTGGGAACCGGAGGAGCGAGAGCGGCGGCGGGTTTAAAACCGGGGGACTCCTTGCTACATCTCTTTGAAGTATTGTCGCTTCTAGATATACCCGCCATACAGTCTGTCACGCACCGAAACATCGCAAAACCGTGCACGGATTTCCACTGGATATCGCCACGACTGCCCCCGCCCCAAAGGGGCGGGGGAGGAGGCCGAAGGCCGGGCGGGGTGGGGGTTACAGAGATCCATTATAACGTGGAGACAGGGGAGGGGGCTGCGCCCCCTCCCCGTCAGCCCCACCCCCTATGGCAATTCCCCCACGGTCCACTGCATCGGGCTTTTCCTCGCACTTCCCGTTTCGCGAATTGCATTGAGCATGCTCATATGCCCCGTTAGTTCTATCGCCTGCAATGGTTTCTGTCAATCCTCACTCACCACCCCCGCCGGAACCCCATCCCTTCCACACTACCTGTGAACTACCCCCCGCTTTCGCAGGGGGCTTCCTGCGAGTGTCCGGGGCTCTCGGGGAGCCTCAGACCTGTTTGTCGCAGATTGCCGGCGAACTGCCGGTAGCCCGTCCACCGGGCCTTTTGTGATAGGAACCGCACCAGAATATT
>DASQ01000141.1 GCA_002503885.1 Methanoculleus marisnigri
CGGTTTCAACCGGGGGTAGTTGACGTGCTGGCATCGCTTCTCGAGGATCTCCCGGGTGCCGATGTCTCTGCGGTAAAAGACGCGCCCTGAGACAGAAGATGCCGCCTTCTCGGCTATTGCTTCGGCCTCCTCGAGCGTCTCCCCCCTCCCGACGAACGCGAGCGTCCGCGACGTCTGGGTATAGAGCGTCCCGTCCCGCTCTTCGACGTTTGCGTAGTAAAGCAGGGCGTCGCCGTAGTCGCCGATGGTGAGAGGCTGGCGGGTCACCGGAGCCTCCGGGTAGCCCTCGGGGACGAGATACTTGCAGACCGTCGCTTTATGAGCGAACCGGACATGTGACGGCGAGAGGTCTCCCTCGATGATATGGCGGACGATCGCGGAGAAGTCCGACTCCAGGAGCAAGAGGACGTTCATCGCCTCAGGGTCCCCGAAGCGGGCGTTAAACTCGATGACCCTAGGCCCCTCGCGGGTGTTCATGAACTGGCCGTAAAGGATCCCGCGGTACGGCGTCCCCTCGTTCCGCATGGCCGCGACCGTATCCTCCATGATCCGGAGCGCTTTCTCGTAGTCCGACCGGGTGACGAAGGGGAGCATGTGGTCCGCCAGGGAGTATGACCCCATGCCGCCGGTGTTCGGCCCCACATCCCCCTCGTATGCACGTTTGTGGTCCTGCACGAGTGGCATGGGCACCAGGTGCTCGCCATCGACAAACGCCTGGAGGGTGAACTCCTCCCCGATAAGCCGCTCTTCCAGCACGACGTCCCCTCCGATCTCCCGGGCGTACTCGACTGCCCCCGCCACGTCGACGTGCTCGCCCATGATCCGCACACCCTTCCCGCCGGTCAGGCCGATAGGCTTGACGGCGAGGTCGCCATTGTAAGCCTCGATGAACCGCCGTGCCTCCTCGGGGTCATGGCAGACCCGGTATTCCGGGCACCCCGCGATCCCGTGCCGTTCCATCAGCCGGCGGCAGAACGCCTTGTCCGTCTCAAGCCGGGCCGCGGCACGGGTCGGCCCCATGCAGGGTATCCCCGCCGCCTCGAGGTGGTCGACGACGCCTGCCTCAAGGGGCGCCTCCGGGCCGATGACCGCAGCGTCAACTCTGCAATCGGTGGCGAATGTAACTATCTTCGGGATATTGGTCTCTTTTTCGAGGAGCACCCGCTCCGAGAGCCGGGCAATCCCCGGATTCTTGCGTGCCATGACAGAAAATATTCTCATGTCACTGTTGCAGGAAAGCGCTCTGGTGATCGCATGCTCCCTGCCACCACCGCCTACAACGAGTACTTTCATATCCATCTATTCGCCTGCTCGTAAAAAAATGTTCACCCGTCCATCAGTTCGCTGACCCGCACAAGCGCATGAAGTGATGCGCCTTTTTCCGCAAGTGCCTCATGGGCGCCTGCTTCCCGGTCAACGACGGTCACGACCAGGTCGACGTGCGCGCCCGCAGCACGCAGCGCCGCGAGGCCGTACAGGGCGCTCCCCCCGGATGTGGTCACATCCTCGACCAGCAGCACGTTCCTGCCGCTCACTTCGCCGATGATCGTCCCGGCTTTACCGTGGTCCTTCTCTGCTTTCCTGATGATCGCGAACGGCCGGCCGCTCGCGAGCGAGACGGCCACGGCGATCGGTACGGCGCCGACCGCCACCCCGGCCACCATATCGAACTCCCACTCTTCGGCAATGGCTTTTCCGATTGCGGAAAGGATGGCGGGCTTCGTCGTTGCGGCTTTGATGTCGATGTAGTAGGGGCTCTGAGCTCCCGATGCGAGGACGAAGTCCCCGAACTCGATAGCCCCGCTCTCAAGTAACAGTGTCGCGATTGGGTTTACCATGGTACCTCTTTAACTCCGATGTAATAACCGATGATGTTCACCACCCGGTGAAGGAGGGGTGTCATGATGACAATCCAGGCCACAATGGGTAGGGTAATATTCCCAAACAACCACTCCGGATAAATCAGGAGGATGAGCAGGAAGGAACCGATGACCAGGTCGTACTGATCGGCCAGGAACCAGGATTCGCCCCGCCCTTTACCCAGTCTCCGCTTCAGGAAGCTCTTGGCGAGATCACCGAGGAGCGCGCCTGTCGCGAGCAGCGTGACGGAGAGGATGGTCTGCATGGGGAGTGCGGTCAGGTTGAACGAGGAGGCGGCCCAGATCTCGACGAGACCCGCCAGTATTCCACAGAGGACACCCCCGAAGAACCCCCGGTAAGTCTTACCGTCGCCGAAGATTCTTCTTCCGTCACCAGAGGTCCTGCCAAAGTCGATGGGCGTCCCGCCGCCGAAGAGTGCGGCCGCTGAGTTCGGCACGTATGCCGGAATCATGATCCACAGCGCCGCAAGCCCGGAGAAGATCCAGTATCCGACGTCCGCATCGATAAGCACCAATACTCAGTACAATCAGTAAATATAAAGATTAAAGTGTCGAAATATGAGATACGAATGAATAGATGGGCACGGTGAGAGAATGCTGATAAAAAAGACAAAGAGCCTCTGCCCAACATGCGGTCGTGTGCTCGACGCCGATATCGTTGAGGAAGAGGGGAAGGTCTGGCTGGACCGTACCTGCCCTGAACACGGCACGTACCGGGCCCTCTACTGGTCGGACGCAGAGATGTACCGGCGATTCGACGCCTACGAACGCATAGGGAAGGGGGTTTCGAACCCGCAGAAGACCGCTTCTCAGGAAGGGTGCCCGACCGACTGCGGCATATGTCAGAATCACCGGTCGACGACGTTGCTCGCGAACATCGACCTGACGAACCGGTGTAACCTCAACTGCGACTTCTGCTTTGCAAACGCCCGGGCATGCGGTTACATCTACGAACCGACCTTCGACCAGGTTGTCGGGATGCTGCGCATGCTGCGCGAGGAGAAGCCTGTTCCGGCGCCTGCCGTCCAGTTCTCGGGCGGCGAACCAACGATGCGCGATGATCTTCCCGAGATCATCCGGAAGGCGAAAGAACTCGGGTTGGCCCAGGTGCAGGTCGCGACAAACGGCATCAGGCTCGCACAGGAGCCCGACTACGCCCGGCAGCTGAAGGAAGCGGGGCTCTCGATCGTTTACCTGCACTTCGACGGCATAACCCGCGAGACGAACTCGAAACTCGCGAGCGATCGGCGAGCCATAGAGAACTGCGAGAAGATCGGCATGGGGGTGGTGCTGGTGCCCACGGTCATCAAGGGCAGGAACGACCACGAGGTGGGCGCCATCATCAAGTACGCCGCAGAGCGCATCAAGATCATCCGGGGCGTCAACTTCCAGCCGGTGTCGTTCACCGGGGCTGCAAGCGAGGATGATGTCAGGAAAGAGCGGATCACCATCCCGGAGCTTGCAGAACGGATCGAGGAGCAGACGGACGGCGTGATCAAGAAGGACTACTTCTACCCCGTGCCCTGCGTCGTCCCGATCTCCGAGCTCGTTGAGGCATACACGGGCAAACCCCAGATTACGTTCACCACGCACCAGCACTGCGGCGCGGCGACCTACGTCTTCGTTACCGACGAGGGGATGGTCCCGGTCAACAAGATGTTGGACGTCGACGCCTTCTTCGAGTCGATCGAGAAGATGACGGCGAAACTCGGGAAAGGCGGGTCGCTCAACAAGTATATGACCCTTGTCGAGGGGGTCAAGGACCTCTACACCTCCACGAGGAAGGCGGAGCAGAAGAATACCGGGGAGTTCCTGAAGTTGATCGGAAAGACCCTGGTGATGCAGAACTTCGAGGCCCTCAGCGAGTTCCACTGGAACGCCCTCTTCATCGGCACGATGCACTTCATGGACAAATACAACTACGACCTCTCCCGGGTGCAGCGGTGCTGCATCCACTACGCGACCCCCGATGGCCGCCTGATCCCGTTCTGCACCTACAACAGCGGCCCGGTCTACCGCGAGCAGGTCTGGAAAGCCTTCGCGCAGCCCCAGAAGGACGAGTGACGGCCCACCATACACATCTCGGGGAGGGTTCACCGTCCCGTCCCCGGGCGGCTTTTCTTCGGTGCCTCACGCTCCAGTTCTAGCGAACCGTCGCGTCCTACGGACAGTCGTTCTCAGGAATGTTGCACCTTCGGCCAGCTATGCTCTGCGCCGTCACCACTCGCACCAGCGGTGTTCATAATAATCAGGCAGGAGACCCCCGGTTTAAACCGGGGGAGGAATGCCGTCTGCCTGTCCCGGCATACGGTTGTGTTCTCCAGGCAATACGGGTTCGGAGGGTACAATCTTCTCCCTTTGCGCTCTGCGTCACCCGCTTCCCGGTGACCGCGTTATGCAATGACATCTTTCCTTTCAACGTTCCTCCGATGTACGTCAGCCCATACTTGACGTGCCGGACCAGCGTTCCCCGGGTGAACCCGAGCGACCGGGTTCCTCCGTAGGGTTTTC
>DASQ01000034.1 GCA_002503885.1 Methanoculleus marisnigri
CTAGGTCATGCGGTGTTTGGGTTCTAAATGGCTTATTTATTGCTATGATGAATGTTCGCGGATGTGGTGAATATCCCTCGCTTCGAAGAGACCCGAAAAGATCATCGAATGCAGGGAGAGCTCGATCACGCTCAACGGCCTGAACGATCTGCCCTATGTTCGGGATCTGGCCCAAAGTGAACCGATGACCGTTCAAGGAGCATCTCCGGGGAAATGAATGTATACCAGGAAGGAACAGATTCCTGCATGCGTTGCCGGCTCCCCGTTGTCCTCCTCGCCCTCGTCGTTGCCCTGGTCTTCCTCTGCGGCTGTTCCATGAAGGAGGTTGACTTTCTTCACACACATTTTGAGTACGAATTCTCCATTAAGACAACCACGCCCATTGAGAACGTGACCCTCCTCATCCCTATCCCGACCCGCGGCGACCGGCCCGCCCTAGGTCATGACCCGATCTCCGATGCATTTTATGCCGATCGCCTCCCCGAACGCTATGATTGCGCGATCGTTCCTGTTGACGGTCTATACTACCTCCGGCTGACCACTCCCTCCATGGATCCCACAGAGGTGATCGGTGTGCGCTATTATAATCGCACCTCTCTTGGTGATTTCCGCCCCGAGATTGTCCCGCAGTTGATCGAAACACGGTACCCGTTCGGTAACGAGTCGCTCTTCTCTCCGAAGCAGAACCTCACCCTGATCGCAGGCACCCCGGGAATCGTTGAAACACGCGGTATCAACCCTGGCTACAGTTACTCCTATACCATCCCTGTCTACGCGCACTACGAGAACGGAAGCCGAATCGAGATCTATTCGGATATTCGGGGCGAAAACGAATGGCTCGAGCAGTTTGACGCATGGGCGCCGAATCAATATACCGATCAGTATCGTCTCGTCATCACCGGCGAGCCGCAGGGCTGGATGCCTGCCGAAGGAGTGGTGACGGCGGGGCAGGGGGTCTACCGGGAGTGGCAACTCAACGCCTCCGCCACTTCCGGTTCAGGGGAGTAGAACGGATGCCTCGGCCTGATGCGGCAGAGGATGGCAGGAAATGAACCGATAACCGTCCAGGGAACGCCTCCGGGGAAATGAATGTATACCCGGAGAGAACAGATTCCTGCATGCGTTGCCGGCTCCCCATCGTCCTCCTCGCCCTCGTCGTTGCCCTGGTCTTCCTGTGCGGCTGTATCTCGGGGGGACCTCAAGATTTCAGCGTATCCTCATCATATACTCTCCACATCACAACGGATACCCCCTGAACTCCCGGATCCTTAGGCGCATAAATCAAAAGCCGCTAAAATCCCCCTGTTTTTCTTTGTAACCTCGGAAACCATCATATCTCCCGAAGATAGCTCGAAAATCTTGATCTTTTCGAGTTCCAGGAGAAGTTTCTGGACAGAATACTGTTTTACAAGTCCCGTCTCTTTCATCATCATCTGCAACCTCATCCTGAGGACCAATGCCAGGAAAGATACGAACAGGTACCCCCGAAGTGTCTCTTCAGTCCTCAGGTTCAATGGCAATGTCTCGAGATCGTTCTTCATGACATCGTAACATTTTTCGACTGCATCCCGTTGACGGTATAGGGTAAGGCAGGTGAGCCAGTCCATCTCTCCTGAATACAACAGAATAAACCGCCCCATTCGGTTAACCCTCTGTGTCACGGCCTTCTGTTTGAGTGAGACTTCGAACCTTCCTTGCTCCTTATCGAATTTCCAATTCAAATATCTGGCAAAATGTTTTGCGATCTCTCCAACGACAGCTTCCGGACGTTTCCATACCCGGGGTCGGGCATTCCGTACTTTTTCAGCCGCATCATGCAGCTGCTGGTAGAATGAATTTCGTTCGTTCTGCTCTCTCTGCGGGTCATAGTAACAATATCCCTTTACCTCTAACAGGCGTGGCTCCTCTTCAAGCTCATACGAATGTGAGAGAGCGATAGGCATAGCAAATATCGCTTCTTTTTCAAATTTATGCAGATACTCTGCTTTTACAACCTGTTTTTGGGCCGCACTCATCAGTTCTTTCACCGAGGTGAGCTGCATCGTTGGCGGTATGATAAATGGGATCCCTCCATCAAGCAATGCAGCAAGATTCATCTGAGAGAAGAAACCACGGTCGAGTATCAGTCTGAAATCTTCAACACCCGACTGTTTCAGTCTGAGCAGCGTGTTCTTCAAGGTGCTGGTATCAGCGATGCTTCCCGGATACAGCTCATAGCGAATAGGTATTCCGCGCTCCTTATCTACGACAAGTGAAACATTGATCTGGGGGAGACCATCGTTATCGCGATTATGCCCGTATTCAAGGAGTTCGAGGAGTTTTGATGAGCTGGAGAGGCTCGTGATATCATAGAGCAGTGTGGCATGAGGACTGATCTGAGCGGTAAATGCGTCCATGAAGGCTGATGGGACATTACTTTTCCCAAGTGCAGCAAGGAACTCACTGAGACGCTGACCGGCAAGATTGAGATCCGGGTTGCTGAGCCAGAGTGATGATCCTTCGAACCAGGTCTGAACGTTCTGGAGAGCGAGTGGTCGGAGAACACGATTATATGCGAGAGCTAACACCGTATCCGTTTCATCCTCGCTTAAAAAGGTCTCAAGCGTTGACTGGAGCGACAAATCCTGAGTGATCTTCTGAAGGGGCAGGAGATTACCGTGGGTGTAGGCACATTTTGGCGCCATATTAAGCGTCTTTCCTGCTGGCTTCATCTGTTCATCCCGTACTCTGACGGGCTGACCATCTATGTTCTTTCCAAGGTATTTGGACGTGTGCCGGATCTGTTTCTTCTCCTTGTCATAGTAGGGCGTATCCTCGTACCAGTATTCCTTTCCATTGATGATCTTGATTCGAACATCTGGCTTCATGGCTGTCAGTACAATATAAGCGCACATTATATTTATAATTACCTATACTCTTCGAAAATATAATGGTCAAAATAGGTTCAGATAGTAATTTTGAAGATGATTGATGATTCGATTGAAAGCAATTATGCGCTTATTAAACGGGAGTTGAGGATACCCGTATCGAGAACGTGACCCTCCTTGTTCCCATCCCGACCCGCGGTGACCGGCCGGTTATCGGCCATAGCCCGATCTCCGATGCGTTTTATTCCGAAAAACTCCCGGAGGTACGCTCCTATCCCTCGACTATTCCGGAATATTGCACCCTCGCAGTCGTTCCTGTCGACGGTCAGTACTACCTCCGGTTAACTGCCCCGTTCCTGAGCCCTGCAGAACCTGTGTGGGTGAACTATGAAAACTATACCTTCCTTGCAGGTGATCTCCGGCCTGATATCGTCCCGCAGATGATCAATACGCTGCACCCGCTTGGCAACGAGTCGCTCTTCTCCCCCAAGCAGAACCTCGCCCTGACCGCAGGCTCCCCGGAGGCGGTTGAAACACGCGGTATCAACCCTGGATGCCGATACTCCTACACCATCCCCGTCTACGCGCAGTACGAGAACGGAAGCCGAGTCGAGATCTCTTCGGATATTATGGGTGAGAACGGATGGGCTGAACAGTTTGATGCATGGGCGCTGAATCGATATACCGACCATTATCGTCTCGTCATCACCGGCGAGCCGCAGGGCTGGATGCCTGCCGGAGGAGAAGTACGGACTGGGCACGGAAACTACCGGGAGTGGCAACTCAACGCCTCCGCCACTTCCGGTTCAGGGAAGTAGAACGGATGCCTCGGCCTGATGCGGCAGAGGATGGCAGGAAATGAGCCGATACCCGTACAGAGAGCGTCTCCGGGGAAATGAATGTATACCAGGAAGGAACAGATTCCTGCATGCGCTTCAGGCTCCCCGTCGTCCTCCTCGCCCTCGTCGTTGCCCAGGTCTTCCTCTGCGGCTGTCTCTCGGGGGAACCTCAAGATCCTTATACATATTTCAGATACGAACTCTCCATCTGGACAGCCACGCCCATCGAGAACGTGACCCTCCTTGTACCCATCCCGACCCGCGGCGACCAGCCGGTCATCGGTCCCGAACAAATTTCTGGTGAACTTTACACCGATCCCGGCAACCTCCGAAAACATCCCTCCGATCCCTCGACTCTTCCGGAGCACTACGATTTCGCGATCGTCCCGGTCGACGGCCAGTACTACCTCCGGCTGACCACTCCCTACATGAATCCCGCAGAACCGATCGGTGTTCGCTACTCTAATCGCACCTCTCTTGGTGACAAATTACGCCCCGAGGTCGTCCTGCAGCTGATCGATACACGGCACCCGTTCGGCAACGAGTCGCTCTTCGCCCCGAAGCAGAACCTCACACTGACAGCAAGTTCCTCCGGAACGCCCAACAGACGTGGTTATTACAACCCCGAAGGATACCGGTACTCCTACACCATCCCCGTCTACGCTCACTACGAGAACGGGACGCAGGTCTCGATCTCGTCGGAAATTGAGGGGTCAAACCGGTGGCTTGAAGGATTCGATTTTGCCGGGCAAAATCGATACTCCGATGCTTACTCTCTCACGATCACCGGCGACCCGCAGGGCTGGATGCCTGCCGAAGGAGAAGTGACGGCGGGGCAGGGAGGCTACCGGGAGTGGCAACTCAACTTCTCCACCACTTCCGGTTCAGAGGAGTAGACCGGACGCACCGGGCCGGTTTTCCATAAATGAGGGGGCGGGAGAGCCCTACACCGTCTTCACGAGCGCCGCGAGGTATTGTCCGACCTCGCTCGTCTTCTTCACGCCGCCCATATCCCGGGTGACGAACCCGTCGAGGATGCTTTGCTCGATCGCCCGGAGAACCGCCGCGGCAGCATCGTGCTCGCCGATGTGGTCGAGGAGCATCGAGCCCGCCCAGACGGTGGCGAGCGGGTTTGCAACGTCGAGGCCCCGGTACTTCGGCGCGGAGCCGTGGATCGGCTCGAACATGGAGGTGCCCTCCGGGTTGATGTTCCCGCCGGGGGCGAGCCCGAGCCCGCCCTGGATCATGGCGCCGAGGTCGGTGATGATGTCGCCGAACATGTTCGGGGTGACGACGACGTCGAACCATTCGGGGTTCTTGACGAACCACATCGTGACGGCGTCGACGAAGTTGAACTCCGTCGCGATGTCCGGGTATCCGGCGGCGACGTCCGTGAAGACGTCGCGCCAGAGGCCGTAGACGTCGGAGAGGACGTTTGCTTTGTCGACCGAGGTGAGTTTCTTCTGCCGTCTCCCGGCGAGGTCGAAGGCGTAGCGGATCACCCGCTCTGCACCCGGCCGGGTGATCACGCCGATCTGGTAAGCGAGCTCGTCGGCGTCGGTCTCGACGTCCAGCCCGAACTTGACGCTGTAGAGGTCGCGGACGACTTCGAGGGTCTTTTTCTCGCGTTTACCGGAGAATCGCGAGCCGATCCCGACGTAGAAGTCCTCGGTGTTCTCCCGGACCACCACGAAGTCGATATCCTCCGGTCTTTTGTTCGCGAGCGGTGTCGTGACGCCCTCGAGGAGCTTGATCGGTCGGAGGTTGATGTACTGGTCGAAGTGGAACCGGATCGCAAGCAGGATGCCCTTCTCGAGGACCCCGGGCTTCACCCGTGTATCGCCGATGGACCCGAAGTAGATCGCTGAAAACTTCGAGAGCTCCCGGATATCCTCCTCGGTGAGGAGGTCCCCGGTCGCGAGGTAGCGCTCCGCCCCGATATCGAAGTCGGTCCACGCGATATCGAACCCAAAGCGCTCTCCTGCGGCGTCAAGGACCTCTTTTCCCGCCGCCACAATCTCGGGGCCGATGCCGTCCCCGCCGATGGCCGCTACTCGGTGCTGCATGTCTCCACCTCATCCAGATCTTTTGCGTAGGCCACGAGGCCGCCGGCCTCGACGATCGTTTTGAGGAATCCGGGGACCGGCTCGACGGCGAACCGTTTCCCGTTCACCATGATAAAGCCCCCGGCGATATCCACCGAGACGGCGTCGCCGTCCCGGATCTCGTCGGCCTCCGGGCAGACCAGCGGCAGGAGCCCGGTATTGACGGCGTTCCGGTAGAAGATCCGGGCAAAGGACTTTGCGACCACGACCCTGATACCGGCCCCGAGGAGCGCGAGCGGTGCGTGCTCGCGGGAGGAGCCGCAGCCGAAGTTGCTGCCCCCCGCCACGACGTCGCCTTCCCGCACTTCCCTGGCAAACTCGTCTCTCGTCCCTTCAAACGCGTGCTTCGCAAGCTCCGCCGGATCGTAGATCGTCAGGAACCTGCCCGGGATGATCGCGTCCGTATCGATATCGTCGCCAAACTTCCATATCCGCATGATTACACCCCCCGCGGGTCGGTGATCTCACCGTAGAGGGCGCTTGCCGCCGCCGTCGCCGGCGAGGCGAGGTAGACCGACGCCTGCGTGCTCCCCTGCCTGCCCCGGAAGTTCCGGTTCGACGTGGAGAGCGAGACCTCGCCGGGGGCGAGGAGACCGAACGCCCCGCCCATGCAGGGGCCGCAGCACGGTGCTTCCACAAGGGCTCCGGCCTCGACGAACCGCTCGATGAGCCCGGCCCGGAGGGCCTTCAAGTACTCGGTCCGCGAGGCCGGGATGACGATCACCCGGACGCCGGTGGCGAACGCATCGGCGGTCCCGAGCACCTCCGCCGCCTCGGCGAGGTCCTCGTACCGGCCGTTGGTGCAGGAGCCGATGAATACCTGGTCGACCTTCGTCCCCGCCACGTCGCCCACGTCCACGACGTTGTCCACGTTGTGGGGGACGGCAACCTGCGGCGCGAGATCGGTGACATCGTACTGCCGGCGCTCTGCGTAGACCGCATCAGCATCGCCCGCGAGGTCGAACGGCTCGATCTCGCGGCGGGCGGTGACGTAATCCCAGGTGGTCGCATCGGGCGGCACGATCCCCGCCTTCGCCCCCATCTCGATCGCCATGTTGGCGCAGGTCATCCGGCCCGCCATGTCCATCTCGCGCATGGCCCCGCCGGTGAACTCGAGCGCCTTGTAGGTCGCGCCGTCAGCGCCGATATCGCCGGCGAGCGAGAGGATCAGGTCTTTCGGACCCACCCGCCGTCCGAACGTCCCATTCACCTCAACGCTGAGGCTCTCGGGCACCCGGAAGTAGAGCGCCCCGAACTTCAGCACGAACCCCATATCGGTCGAGCCGATGCCGGTCGCAAATGCGCCCGCGGCACCGTAGGTACAGGTGTGGGAGTCGGTGCCGACGATGATCTCGCCGGGCGCCGCCCGCCCCTTCTCCATCACGACCTGGTGGCAGACGCCCTCATGGAGATCGTAGTTGTGGATCCCCTGCTCCTCTGCAAACTGCCGCATGAAGACGTGGTTCTCGGCAGCCGGTATGGAGTCGGCGGGGATCTGGTGGTCGAAGAGCATGATGATCCGCCCGGGATCATAGACTCGTTCTCCACCCATCTCCCTAAAGACCCGGACCGCAAGCGGGCCGGTGATGTCGTGGATCATCGCCGCATCCACCGGTGCCATCACTACGTCTCCCGCGCGGACAGTCCTGCCGCACCGTTGCGAAAATATCTTTTCTGCGATCGTCGCTGCCATAGAGTATCGTGTTCCAGGTACGCACTTCGGACGTATGTACCTTGGCAGGCCCGCCCGGGTGGTGCAGTGAATCGGAGCCCACTTTGCCGGATTTCCCGGGGCAGTACCCTTATGTGACTCCGTGCGGATTCTATAGGGAGATGCGATGACCGACGGACCGACCCCGGCAATGCGGCAATACTATTCAGTGAAGGCCCGATACCCCGACGCAGTCCTCTTCTTCCGGATGGGAGACTTCTTCGAGACCTTCGGTGAGGACGCCGGCGTGGTGGCCCGGGAACTCGACATCACCCTGACGGCCCGGGGCAGGGACAAGAACGGCGACCGGATGCCGCTCGCGGGCGTCCCCCACCACGCGGCCGACGGCTACATCGCCCGCCTGGTGAACAAGGGCTACAAGGTGGTGATCTGTGACCAGATAGAGGACCCGAAGACCGCGAAAGGCGTGGTGAAGCGGGACGTCACCAGGGTGATCACCCCGGGAACGCTGATCGACTCCTCGATGCTCGGCTCAGCGGGAGCCCAGTACCTGATGGCGGTCGCCCCCGACCGGAAAGATACCTTCGGCCTCGCGTTCCTGGACATCTCCACCGGCGAGTTCTTCGTCTCCGCGGGGAGCGGCGGGCGCGACTACGCCGAGATCGTCTCGGAGGTGGTCAGGTACCGCCCGTCGGAAGCGATCGTCCCCGAAAGCCTCG
Organism: Methanoculleus marisnigri; assembly: GCA_002503885.1. Taxonomy (GTDB): domain Archaea; phylum Halobacteriota; class Methanomicrobia; order Methanomicrobiales; family Methanoculleaceae; genus Methanoculleus; species Methanoculleus marisnigri_B. Next base: position 8,203 of record DASQ01000034.1, read on the forward strand.
CGGACGCGCTCCCCAACCGGCTCGAAACCCTCGGGGTGACGGTGAGCCGCTACCGCGACGACGCCTTCGACGCCGATGCAGCGTGCGAGCGTCTCTGCGAGCAGTTCGGGGCGGCGACGCTCGACGGCTACGGGTGCGCCGGGATGACGGGAGCGGTCGCCGCGGCCGGGGCGGCGCTCCGCTACGCCCAGGAGACCCAGCAGTCGCCCCTCACCCACATCTCCGGCATCGCAACACGGATCCCGTCGGGGAACATGATGCTCGACGCCATCACCCTCCGGAACCTGGAGATCACGACGAGCATCCGCGGCGTTGACGATGCAAGCACGCTTCTCTCCGCGCTCGACGTCACGGAGACCTCGATGGGAAGCCGGACGATGCGGTCGTTCCTGATCAGCCCGCTGCTCGGGAAGAGGACGATCGAGGGGAGGCTCGATGCGGTGGAGTGGCTCCTCGAACACGCGCTCGATCGGCAGGCGCTTCGCACGACGCTCGGCGACTTCGCCGATATCGAGCGGATTGCAGGAAGGATCGCCTACGGGAACGCCGGCCCCCGGGATCTCGGGACGCTCAAGGAGTCGCTTGAAGCGATCCCGGATCTAAAGGCGCTCTTCGCCGCCGACGCCCCGGCCCTGGTCCGCGAGGCCCTCGATGCGATGAGCGACCACGCCCGGGTCACGGATCTTGTCGGGCGGGCGATCGTGGACGAGCCCCCGGCGGTCGCAAAGTCGGGGGGGATGATCCGCGAAGGGTTCAACGAGAAACTCGACGAACTCCGGCACCTCGCGACGTCCGGGAAAGACTGGATCGTGGAGTTCCAGCAGCAGGAGCGGGAGAGGACCGGGATTAAGTCCCTCAAGGTCGGCTACAACCGGGTCTTTGGGTACTACATCGAGGTGACGAGACCGAACCTGCACCTGGTGCCGCCGGAGTACGAGCGCCGGCAGACGACCTCGAACGGCGAGCGCTACACGATACCCGACCTCCGGGAGAAGGAGGCGATGATCGCGACCGCCGAAGAGCGCCTCTCGGCCCTCGAGGCGGAGATCTACACCGAACTCGTCCGGACGCTCGCAGCGGAAGTCCCCGGTCTCCAGGCGACCGCCCGGGCGGTGGGGCTGCTCGATGTCTACGCGGCCCTCGCCGAGGTCGCCGCCCGCTACGGCTACTCCCGCCCGGTGATCGAGGAGAGCGGCCGGACCATCATCAGGGACGGGCGCCACCCGGTGGTGGAGCGGCACCTCCCGGTACCGTTCGTCCCGAACGACACGGATCTCGATGCCGCCGGCGACCAGATCATGATCATCACCGGGGCGAACATGGCGGGCAAGTCCACCTACATGCGGGCGGTGGCGCTCTGCTGCATCATGGCCCAGATGGGAAGTTTCGTCCCGGCCCGGCACGCCACCATCGGGATCGCGGACCGGGTCTTCACCCGGGTGGGAGCGTTTGACGATCTCGCCTCCGGACAGTCCACGTTCATGGTGGAGATGCTCGAACTCGCAAATATCTTAAACAACGCGACGCCGCGAAGCCTGGTCATCCTCGACGAGATCGGGCGGGGGACGAGCACGCTGGATGGGTGCTCGATCGCCCGGGCGGTGGTGGAGTTCCTGCACGGAAAAGCGGTTGCAGGGCCACGGACCCTCTTTGCGACCCACTTCCACGACTTGATCGACCTCGAGGGGTCGCTCAAGCGGGCGAAGAACTTCCACTTCGCCGTGAAGGATACGGGGAGCGACGTCGTCTTCCTCAGAAAGATCATCCCCGGCGCAACCGACAAGAGTTACGGTGTCCACGTGGCGCACCTCGCCGGCATCCCGAAGACCGTGACCGACCGGGCGATGGTGCTCTTGAAGGAGGCGTCGATGCGGGAGTATTCCGGCGGCCCGCGGGCTCCCCGCTACACCCAGATGCTCCTCCTCGACCCCGGCGAAGGGGTCGTCGCGGAGAACCCGGCGGTCGAGGCATTGAAGGGCCTGAACCCGAACGAGATGACGCCGATGGAAGCCTTAAACGCCCTCTGCCGGCTTCAGAGACTGGCGAACGGCGAGGAGGGAGAACGATGACGAAGATACGGGTCCTCGACCCCGACACGGTGAACCAGATCGCCGCCGGCGAGGTCGTGGAGCGGCCTGCATCGGTGGTGAAGGAGCTCCTGGAGAACGCGATCGATGCGGGCGCAACAAGCATCCTCATCGACGTCTCTTCAGACCTCGCCGGGATCACGAAGGTCCGGGTGACCGACAACGGCGAGGGGATGACACCGGAGGAGGCGGTCCTCGCCTTCCACCCCCACGCGACGAGCAAGATCCGCGATATCGCCGACCTCTCCGCCATCCGCACCCTGGGGTTCCGGGGAGAGGCGCTCGCAAGCATCGCCGCCGTCGCGGAGGTGACCCTGATCACCCGCCAGAGGGGCGCCGCGGCGCTCGCCGGCACCCGGGTGCTGGTCAGGGGCGGCGAGGTGATGGAGAAGAGCGAGGTGGGGGCGCCGGAGGGGACGACAGTCACCGTGGAGCGCCTCTTCTACAACACCCCCGCCCGCCGGAAGTTCTTGAAGAGCAGGAACACCGAGCTTGCCCACCTCTACGGGGTCGTGGAGAACCTGGCCCTCGCGCACGGCGAGGTCGCCTTCCGGGTGGTGCACAACGGGAAGGAGCGGATGGCTACCCAGCGCTCAGGTGGGCTCTTAAACGCCATCGCCGGGCTCTACGGCGCAGACCTTGCCCGGACACTCGTCCCCGTCGAGGCGAGGCTCCCGTTCCTCCGCATCGGCGGCTACGTCTCCCGCCCGTCTGAGAGCAGGGGGAACCCCTCGCAGGTCTTCATCAGCATCAATGGCAGAAGCATCACCTCCCGGCCGATCGCCGCCGCCGTCCGGGAGGGCTACGGCACCCTCCTCCCGAAAGACCGCTACCCGGTGGCGTTCATCGAACTCTCGATCGATACCGACCTGGTGGACGTCAATGTCCACCCGACGAAACGGGAGGTCCGTCTCTCCCGGGAGCGGGAGATCCTCCCGGCGGTTTCGGCGGCCGTGGAGGAGGCGCTCGCCACGCACGACCTCGCACGCGAGGCGCCGGCCGAGCCGGTGCAGCAGCAGATCTCCCCGGCAGAGCCCCGGCAGGTACGGACCCCGACGGCCGGCGAGCCGGAAGCCGCCTACACGGCGGGGCACCGGGAACTCGCCCTCTCTGATAAGCAGCTCCGGCGGACGGAGACGGAGGGCAGAGAGAACCTCCTTCCGGCCATGGAGCCGGTCGGGCAGGTGGCGGCGACCTACATCGTGGCGGAGGGGACCGACGGCACCCTCTACCTCGTCGACCAGCACGCCGCCCACGAGCGCATCCTCTATGACCAGGTCGTGGAGCAGCGTGATGCCGGAGCCGGGTCGCAGGAACTGATCATGCCGGTCGTCCTCTCCCTCCCCCCAAAGGATTCCGCGGCGCTCCGGGACGCGATGCCGCTCCTTCTTGGCGAGGGGTTCGTGGTGGAGGAGTTCGGCCGGGACACCTTCGCCGTCCGGGCGGTGCCCGCTGCCCTCGGCGCAATCGAAGGCCCCGAGACAGTCCGGGAGACGATCGCCGACCTCCTCACGGATACGTCCCGCACCACCCCCGACCGGCGGGAGGCGGTCACCTGTATCGTCGCCTGCAGGGGTGCGGTGAAGGCCGGCGCCCACCTGACGCACGACCAGCAGAAGCGCCTCCTCGCACAGCTCGCCCGGACAAAGACCCCCTGGACGTGCCCGCACGGGAGGCCGACAGTGGTGGCGTTCGACAGGAGGAAGATCGACGGGATCTTTCGGCGGGTGTAAGGGACCGATCGCCCGGGACGGAAAATACTGGGTATAATCGCACTATTTTTTAATACAGGGACATTTTACGGACCAATGGGCAAAAGCCCGTATCACAATGGATTTATTCTCAGGAGATCAGAACGGCTATGCGTCACAGTGGGACCCATCCACTGCGAACGAAAGGATTGAACCATGTGACACTACTCCAGCAGATCCGCCTCTGGATGAGGGCCAGGAGCAGAGGGAAGCAGTACCACGACTGTGAGAACGACCCGGTCATCGAACCGTACTTCGATATCTCTCCCGAAGTGACCCTTCCTCCAGATATACCGCTGGAAGAGATCAGGTGACGGGGAACCTCCTCAGACGTCCTGCCGAACGAATCACCTCTTAACAACATCATATTACCCGCCACCTTTTTTAAAAACCCCTCGCACGCCGGATACTGCCCTCGCAGCCCGGGCGTGTAGCCCATTCATCGAGGAGTGGGGGCATCCCGCGGAGAGGAAGCGCCCCGCCCCCATCGGCAGGCAGCACGACTGAAGCACTGCGCATAGAGACGCGGCCAAAAAAAAGGTTTAGAGGAACCGGAACGATTCCGCCACCGGAGGCACATCGACGGAGTGGATGTCGTACTCCTCGGGGAATACCGTGTGCATGACCGAGTAGACGACGTCGTCCCTGACGGCATACCGGATGACGAAGGTGTACCGGTCCTCCTCGACGATGGGGACCGAGAAGACCGACTCGTATGCCGGGACGCCGTCAAGGGAGGTCCTCTCCGTCGACACCCATTCGGCATCGATCCCGGCCTTGAGATCCTTCACATAGGTCGCGTTCAGCGCTTCGAGAACTTTCTCTTCATCGGCGGCTTCCTGGCCCGAGAGCGGGTTCGTGTTCACGCGGACCTCCTCGTGCCTGTCGGGGGACGAGAACCAGACGCTCTCGCCGGACTCGGTGTAGAACCACCCCTCCGGGCAGGTGACGGCATAGCCGTAGGTGGCATTGATGTAGGTGCCGTTCCCGGGGACCGGCGCCGGGGTCGGGGTCGGGGTCGGAACCGGACCGGGCGGCTGCGGGGAGGAGAGTCCCGGCAGCGTTGCCGCCAGGACAGCAATCACGGCAACCGCAAGAACCCCGATGATCAGCAGACTCTGTGACTTCATACTATCCGGGTACGTGACCCGAACGAGAATAAATACTCTCCAGTCAGGTCCTGTTGACGACCGCGATCCTTCCTTCGATCGCCGGGACCACCGGGGAACCCTCGCGCAGGTGTTCCGCGACGGGGTCGATGTCGTAGACACCGTCCCGATCACGACAGGAGAATCAGAGCGTGGCGGCCTTTAAAAAGCCGCAACGACCTGGGGACCCGGGGGAGCGCGGACATCGGCGAGCAGCTCGTCGAGAGTATCCACGTATTTCACCTGGATGCCGAAGTTCTCCTCGATGTACTCTTTCGCATCAGTGGCGACCGGCCGCTGCCTTGCTATCTTCAGTCCGCCGAACGACCGGCCCTCCTCCTGATAATCGATCACCTGGTCGTTCTCGTCCGAGAGGATCAGGAGCGTCTTCCCGCTCGCTGCTGCGGCCTCGGCCTTCTCGAGGATTCCCCCGACCGGGCCGATCTTCCCGCTCTCATCGATGGATCCCGTCACCGTCACGCTCTGGTTGAGCTCGAACCCCTCCAGCACCGAGATGAGCAGCGTGGCCATCAGCGCCCCGGCACTGGGGCCGTCGATCTCCGAGACCTCCTCCGGGCCCTGGATGCTGAAGATGATGTCGCTACCCGTAAAGTCCACGCTGGAGTGGTTGGCGGCGACAACGACCGCAAGGTTCGCGGCATCCTGAAAGGCTATCCCCATCAGGGGTGTTGTCTGGACGAGCACCCTTCCTCTTCCGGGCACGATCTCAACCGAGACATTCACCATCGCCCCCTCTTCGGTCACCTCCTCATAGAGGAGCGGGCTCCCCCGGTCAACCTCGACCTTCTGGAGGATGACCGGCACCTGCATCGAGACCACACTCCCGTTCCCTGCTCCCTTCCCGGGAGGGAGAGGGCTCAGGGTCGCCGTCGGGATCGCATCAGCCCCTCCGGGCCTGGAAAGGGCCGGGGAGAGGCCGCTTTGCGGCATGAGAACGACGGCCAGGACGAAGACGTTCGCAACGAGCGATAAAACAAGCAGAACCGTCAGGGTCTTCTCCCGTATACGCATATGCTGCCCGAATACCATGCATTTGGATATATACCTTTCCGCTGAGCGACTGGCGCGAGCATTGCGAGCGGCGGGAGCTTGAGAAGACCGAAGGTCTTCGAATGCGATGGGCCGAAGGGTGACCGCTCCCCGGCAGGGCCGGGACAGCGTTCCGGGCGATCGAACGAGGAGGCGCCGTTACTCCGGCTTTTTGACCGCTTCGACCTCGAGGCGCACCATGGGGATGTGGATGCGGCCGTCGGGCGATGGATACCGCTCGACGTACCGGTTCGCCACTTCAGCGACGAATGCCGATCGGGCCTCCTCGGGCAGCCGGTCGAGGTACAGGAGCCAGGTGGTCCGGATCCACCCCGCGAAGCCCTCCAGTTCGTTAAATGTCATCTGTTTATCGATCGGTTCCACCCGCACCAGCGCAAGCCCCGCCTCCGCGAGCCCCCTGCGTTCCTCTTCGGGGCCGTAGAAGGCGTAGCGGGGAAGCGGGCCGTCGAAGAGATCCTTCCACGGCCCCTCTTCGAACATCTCGTCCGCGAGCGCGAGGACCGGTGCGGCATTTCCCTTCCCGCCCATCTGGAGGAGGACCCTTCCCCCCGGCCGGAGAGCACAAGCGATGCCCGAAAAGACCCTGCCGTGGTCGGCGACCCAGTGCAGGGCGGTGTTCGAGAAGACCGCGTCGAACTCCCGATCGAACGGCAGGTCGAGCATGTCGCCCTCGACGAACCGGAGGTTTCGATACTGCTCCGGGGGGAAGCACTCCCGGGCAAAGGCGATCATGTCGCGAGAGAGGTCGAGGCCGAGCACCGAGCCGGAGGGGAGGCAGGCGGCAATCTCCGCGGTCACCTTCCCCTCGCCGCACCCGAGGTCGAGCACCCGCTCGTCGCCGGCGAGATCGAGCTTCCCGATCAGTTCATGCGCCCACGTCTGCTGGGCGGAGGAGTGCTTGTGGTAGTCTTCCGGATTCCACGCGTGTGTGATGATACTCCCTCCATGCGAGGCTACCCGGCCGGAGCGGCGGCAGGGGCTCTCGCAGGTGAGAGGTATCGCCGCCACAGAGCATCAAGCCACCTGCGACAGATCGCTACGACAGGGGTTTCGGGCGTTCACACTCTGCTTATTCACCTCCACACTGTTTCAGGCCGGCGATCGCTAAACCGGACGGCAGCCTCCTCATCGCAACTGACTGCTACTCCCGGTACCCATCCTCCCGCTGTCGAACGGATGGACGACCATCATCCCGAGGTCAGGCCCGCTACCTACTGCTGTTGTTCCAGGAGGAGGGGAAGACGATAGGCAAATCTGAGATGATCTCGCTCAGGCAGGCGCCATTCACCTCGGAGGAGGGCCTGAGCTACATCGAGTATGCCTCCACCGCATATCGTGGACGCGGATGCGTTTGCCTTGGCGAAGGAGGAATTCGTGAAAATGGATTTTGATGCACTATTTTTCTCAACGGGCACGACATCCTGAACATCTATGGAAAGATAATATGGATCTACGGGCGTAATGTATGTTAATGAAAACAGGAAATAAGCCAGATTCAGACTTAGTTACCCAGTTAAGAACACAAGATACCCAGATAGAATCAGAGAGAGAACGCATTTTATCATCACTTCCAGGTAGTCTCCAGGATGAGATTCAGAGCCTTGGACAGAGAATTACCCCAGAGAAACGAGAGGAACTGATTGTCAGGGTATGCGAGGTCCACCCATTTACCGCTACGGAAATTAGTATCTTGTTCAGAAAGACGCGGACATGGGCTAAAAACTGCTTAAGAGAACTCGTTAATGCAGAGAGGGTGTCCCTGACAATTCCTGACAAGCCAAACAGTAGGAATCAGGCATACCATGCGCCTAAATCCGGTGGACAACGAAATATTTTCGAGTGGGAGTAACTCTCGAGGAAACTCAGGAAGAACCTTGAAAGTATAAGGGTTCTAGAAGGAGTTGTCTCAACGATGAGGGAAGGGGGGGGAGCGCCAGCAACCTATGTGTTTCTCGCTCCGCCTCGCGTCACTGCTGTAAGTTGAAAACTCTCGGGGTAGCCTCACAACCCCATCCGGCAGAGGTCCCGCATCGCCCGGAGGACGTAGAGAGTCTCGTCTTCGAGCACCTCCTCATCGACGACAAACGAGACGAACCCCTGGCGGGCAAAGAGCTCCCGGACTTCGTCGAGATCCGTCAGCGACGAGACCAGGAGGAGGATCCGCCCGAAGGGCGAGAGCACCCTTCCAACATCGGCGACGAACCGTTCGATGACTACCCTTCCTGTCGGCCCGCCGTCGAGGGCGTACTCCAGCCAGTCGTCGATCCGCTCCTCAGGGAGCGTCGGGAGGTAAGGGGGATTGAAGAGGACGAGGTCGAAGAGGCCGGATAGCCCCGCGAAGAGATCGGTCCGGACCGCCGCTACCCCGCGGGCACGGGCGCACGCCACCGCGTGGGGGTTGATGTCGGTCGCGACCACCGCCGCCGCCCGGCCGGCAAGCCCGGCCGCGACGTAGCCGCTCCCGGTCCCGACCTCCAGCACCCGGTCGGTCGGCCGGACCTCGGCAAGCGCCGCCCGGAGGAGGAGAAACGAGTCCTCGGCGGGAGAGTAAACCTGGTCGGGGAGCATCCTCAACTCCCGCTCATCTTGGTTGCTATCAGCGCAAACTCCTCGAGCGTCAGGTCTTCGGGCCGGCGCTGCAGGAGGTCGTCGGGCAGACCCGCAATCGCCCGCTCGATCGCCTCGGGCGCAAACGTATCCTTACCGCTCCGGAGCCCCTTCCGGACGGTCTTTCTCCGGTGGGAGAAGAGCACCCGGACGACGTCGGCATAGACCTTCCGGTCGGCGATCGGGTACGGCGGCTCATGCGGCGTTATCCGGACCACCCAGGAGCGGACCTCGGGCCTCGGGCGGAAAGCGCCGGGCCCGAGTTCGAGGAGCGGTTTTACGGAAGCATAGGTCTGCACCATCACCGAGAGCCGCCCGACGTTGGACGTCCCCGGCGGCGCAATCATCCGCTGGCCGAACTCCTTCTGGTACATCAGGACCGCGACCTCAAAGCCGATCCCAAGCAGCCGGAACGTGATCTTCGAAGAAACAGAGTAGGGGAGGTTCGCGACGACGATATCATACGGCGGGAGGTCCACCTTCTTCGCGTCGCCTCTAACGATCTCGAGGCGGCCTTCCTCGATCTCATCGGCAAAGGCGACCTCGAGTTCTTCGACAAGAGCCGGATCGATCTCTACCGCAATGACCTCTGCACCCTTATCAAGGAGGGCACGGGTGAGGATCCCTTCACCGGGTCCAACCTCGAGCACCCTCCGACCGGAAACGTCAACAAAACCGGCAATCTTCTCGACGGCCCGCTTGTCGACGAGAAAATGCTGATCTCTAGGAGCACTCATCTCGATGTGAAGATATGATACTTCTCATCCGGATCCTCGATCTCATGCAGGATCCGGCTGACAATCATCCGATCCGGGTGCGGGAGCGACTTGATCCGCCCGGATATATCGGCGAAACTCTCGAACGGCTTCTTCTCCCGCTGCTCGATCACTTCCCACAACAGCTTCTTCCCGATGCCGGGAAGCAGGTGCAGCATGTGGAACTTCGGCGTGATGGAGACGGATTTGTTGAAGAAGTCGACGAACCGCGCCTCGTTCTCGCGGACGATCTTCTCGATCACAAACGGGAGTTCCAGCTTCGCCGTCGCCGTCAGATCTTCGTAGCTCATCCGCCGTTTGACACGCTCGACCTTCTCCCGCTCCGCATCACCGATGTAGACACGGTCATAGACCTGGATATCCGCACCCGGCTTCGGGACGAGTTCAAGCAGTTTGAACTGGTCCACGCCGACTGCGAGGATAACCGGTTCGCGCTTGTAAACTGGACGCTGGTCGCTCGCATACCCCATAGGAAGGATATCGATGACTACCGCATTCTCCTCTTTCCTTTCGGTCTTCATTGGCACCACCCCTTCAATCAGAAGTGGGTCATTACCAGATCGAGGATCTCGTCCAGTTCTTCCGTCGTGAGGTTGAACCGTTCTTTGGCGTAGATGGCTCGCAGTTCGTCGCGGGTCCGCGGCATCAGGTTTGCGATGCGGAAAGCGATCTCCTCTTTCATCTTCTCGAGTTTTACGAGCTCGGCGACAAGGTCACGGGCCTTCTCAGAGGATGTCTTTGAGAGGTGATTGGCATGCTCGATACTCTTACGAAGCTCGTAGGACATCTCTTCTCTGGACTCGAGCCGGACTGCCTCCACGGAAAGGAGTGTATCATGCAGTTCGGGGAGCAGCATCCGCTCTTCGCTGACTATTCGTTTTACCTTCATGCCAATCACTACTGCTGAGGATTATATCTTCTGCGCTTTTAGGTGTTGCGGTCTCGCAATCACCTGTTTTATCGTATCTCCATCCCTGACTTCGAGAACCCATGCGCGTCCGCGCTGCCCGATGACTGTGCCGGTCTTCCCGTGGAATCTCCGGTGGGGCATGCCCTTCTGGACACTCGGCTCGACCACGACATGTACCCGCTGACCGAGCTCGAACACCTGAATCACCGAGCTGACCGGGGGGATACCGCGTTTTCTGAGGTCTTTCTTGAACTTATACCGCGTCTTCTTGCGTGGTCCATTGTGATGTGCCATGATTACTCACCATATTCGTTCGCTGTTTCGACCAGCACCACATCGAGGCTGACAACACTCGCGGTGCGCCCCAGGATCTGGGCAAGGCTGGGCTGGGTTCTGCCACTGTCACTCGATATCAATTCTTTGATGTAGAGGCCCGCTTCGCCGACGACTTCAACCCAGAATCTGCCGTCCTGCGTGCCTGTACACCCGATATCGAGAACCTGCCGTTCCCGAACTAAATCTGCCCGTCGGTGTGACACCCGGTTGGGGGTGCGCTGCCGTATCGTTACACCTTTTAACTGATCGAGGGCCGCTCTGAACTCATCTGGCGTTACAGAACCGTCGATCTCGACCAGGATCCTGTATTTTTTATGCGCTTTGTCGGATTTAAGGCTTTGCACAACCTTCCGGTCCGCCCATCCGGTCAGATGGACCGCTACCCTGCCTTCAGCGCTGCGGTTGATTGTTTCTTCGAGCGCTGCGAGGTCCACCGACCGTTTCATCGGCGTCTCGACCTCCATCACGAACGGGCGGCCCGTCCCGAGCATCCGGGCGTCGATATCCTCCCGGCCGGCACCGTGCAGGACAGCGTTCTCCGCATCGAAGGCCTCGATCACCGGCCGGCCGATCAGTTCCTCGACGGAGTCAGCATACTGTTTGCCGGTGAAGTTGCAGAGTTCGCACCCTGCTCCCCGGCACGTCCGGCAATCCCAGTGCGTCTGGGGGATGCCGCGCTCGTACTTTATGTACCGGCCGAAGAAGAAGACAGGATTGACCTGCACCTCGACGGTTCCTTCTGCGAGGTCGAGGATCGCCACGACATCGGGCTTCTTGAGGTCGGCCTTCTTCCCGGTGAGTGCCGAGACGGTCTTCCCGACTTCCCGGTTCATCTCCGCTTTCAGCGGTTCCGGGTCATGGAGGGAGAGATCGCTCCAGACCATCTCCTCGCTCTCCGCGACAAGCGGCGGCACTTTCGTCCCGATAAGAAACGTTGAAAACTCGATGCCGCGCACCTTTTCGACGACCTTCGCGGCCCACGCATCGATGCGGGTGAACTCCCCGCCGCAGATCCAGCAGGACTCCGGTTCCGGTTCGTGATGCGGCTCGTTCGCCACAAGTTCCCGGGTGATCCGGAGTGCCCGGCCGCGTTCCTCGTTCGTCAGCCCAAACGACCGCTTGCCGAAGAAACGCCCGAGGCAGTGGTTGCAGGTATCGCCATATCCAAGAATTGCTTCTACCTCTTCGATATCCATCAGGATTCCCTCCGGTCCATCTCGTTTAAGAGGACGGTGATTGTGTGGTCGGCATGCAGCGACCGTGGCCCTACCGAGTAGCAGGGGTAGCCCTCGATCAGCTCCTGCTCCCCGGCGGTAAAGTTGTGGTGATCAGAGAGGAGGCAGGCCTCCGGGAGCGCCGAAACGGTCCGGATATCGTCCCCCGCCTCGTCGAGGACCGCAAACGGGATCTCGGCAAGAAGCCTTGCGAGTCCGCCGCGGCGGATGTAGACGCCCGGGGTCGACTCACGGAACTCGTCCCCGCAGGGGATCGCGAGCGCCTTCTTGATCAGGGCGGCGCTGCTCCGCTCGTCCGGCGAGAGGTAGCGGACCTCGCTTCCCCGGAAGAGGACGGTCTTCTCCGGACCGGGCTCCCCGCAGAGGATCAGGTAACACTCGACGTCGCGCCGGAGGTCGTGGGAGAGAAAGAACGAGGAGTTGATGCAGCGGCAGAGGACGTCCATCCTCCCCGCACTCCCGGCAAGATCATTGAGGCTGAAGGTGCCGCTCGTTGCGGCAAGGTGGCCTACGATGGCAAACCGTTTCATCTACTGGGTCCTGCCGAACTTCTTCATCATGCGCTGCATGTTGAATTTGCCGCTGCCCATGCCCCGCATGCCTTTTAAGGCCCGCTGCATGATCTTGTAGTATTTGATGAGGTCCCGGACATCGTCGGGCGCCACCCCGGCACCCCGGGCGATGCGCTGGATCCTCGATCTCCCGATCACCGATGGGTCGTCGAGTTCGGGGGGCGTCATCGAGTCCATGATCACCTTGTAGCGCTGCATCTTGGTGCTGGTGATGTCGTAGGCGTCGTCCGGGATCTGCATGCCTCCAAGGGGGAGCATGCTCATGATCTGCTTCAAGGGCCCCATCTTGTTCAAGGCCTCAAGCTGCTTGTACATGTCCCGGAGCGTGAACCTGCCTTTGAGCATGGCGTTGACGTCGATATCCTCGGCCGAGACCGCCTCCTCCGCCCGCTCGACGAGCGCCCGTAAGTCGCCCATCCCGAGCAGCCGGGAGATGAACCCGTCCGGGTCGAACCGTTCGAGATCCTCGATCGTCTCGCCGCTCCCGATGAAGACGATGCCGCTCTGCGTCTCGGCAACGGCGGAGAGTGCACCGCCGCCTTTCGCGGTGCCGTCCATCTTGGTGACGAGGACGCCGTCGATCCCGATCGCCGCGTGGAACCCGCGGGCCTGCTCGCTCGCCTGCTGGCCGAGCGCCGCGTCGATCACGAGCCAGCGGTGGTCGGCACGGGAGATCTCGTTGATGTTGACGATCTCCTCGATCAGGTTCTCCTCAAGGGCGTGCCGCCCCTGGGTATCGATGATGATCACTTCATACTGCTTGCGGAATTTGGGCAGCCCCTCCCGGACGATCCGGAGGGCGTCGGATTCGTTCGGGTCGCCAAAGCAGGCAACCCCGATCCGGTCGCAGAGCGTCTTTAACTGGTCGTACGCACCCGGACGGAAGGTATCGGCACAGATCACCCCGACCCGAAGCCCTTTGCGCTGGAAGTAGCGGGCGAGCTTCGCGGTCGTCGTGGTCTTGCCGCTCCCCTGCAGGCCCGCCATAAGGATGGTCTGGGGCCCGAGCGTCACTTCGCCGGGCGTCCCCATCATCCGGACGAGTTCCTGGTAGACGATCCGGAGGACGTGCTCCCGGACACCCATTCCTTTCGGGGGCTCCTCCTCGAGGGCACGCTGCTTGATCGCCTGGGAGAGCTGCATCACGAGTTTGACGTTAACGTCGGCGGAGAGGAGCGCCCGCTGCAGGTCGCGCACCAGTTCGTCGACCGCCACCCGGTCGATCACCGTCTTGCCGGCAAGTTTCTTGACGGCATCCTTCAAGGACGTACCGAGGTTATCGAGCATCAGGCCTCATCTCCTAAGAGTTCGTTCACCATGGCACGGGGCTCAAACGGCATGATGTCGTCGTACCCCTGGCCGGTCCCGAGGAAGAGGATTGGTTTTCCAACGGTGTGCGCAACCGATATGGCCGCGCCGCCCCTGGGATCCATATCCGCCTTCGTCAGGACGACCGCGTCGGTGCCGACCGCCTTGTTGAACTCGTCGGCCCGGATGACCGCATCGTTTCCTGCCACCGCCTCGTCGACGTAGACGACGAGGTCGGGCTTCATGACCCGCCGTATCTTCTCAAGCTGGCTCATGAGGTTTGCCCGGTTATGGAACCGGCCGGCCGTATCGGCGAGGACAACATCGATCTCGTGCGCTCTGGCGTACTGGACCGCGTCGAAGAGGACCGCTGAAGGGTCGGCGCCCGCCTGATGCTGGATCACCTTGATACCAAGGCGGTCGGCGTGGGTCCGGATCTGCTCGATCGCCCCCGCACGGAAGGTGTCGCCGGCACCGATCACCACTGAAAACCCGTTCTTCTGGAGGTAGTGGCCGACCTTTGCGACCGTCGTCGTCTTCCCGGTCCCGTTCACGCCGGTGAAGAGGATCTTCACGGGCCGCTCGTGCCCCGCGATGTATTCACGGAGGTCGAGGCCTTCCCCCAGCACCCCGCAGAGTGCGGACCGCAGGGTTCCAACGACCAGGTCGTCGACCGAGGAGCCGATCTTTCTGTGCCGGCCCACGAGGTCCCGGCGCATCCGGGCGATGATCTCGTCCGTGACCGGGAGTGCGACGTCGTTCTCGAGGAGGACCATCTCAAGTTCAGAAAGAGGCTCCTCGATATCCTTCTCCTGGAGGAGGACTTCCCGCTCCCGGACAAGGACTTTAATCTTGTTGAAAAACGTGGGTTCCTCCCGCTCTTCCCCGGTGACCGGGGGTTCGGGCAGGAGGGCGCGGGAGGGCGCGGGCTCTGCGACCTCCGGTACTTCGGCAACCAGCGGTACCGGTTCGGTTCCGGCAGCTTCCTCGATATTCGAGGTAAATTTATCCCTGATAGTCTGAAGTTTTTTCTTTAAGGAATCAAACATTATCAGCTTCCGCCCTGGCCTGCCTGGGCCTGTCGGGCCCCCCGGTAAGCTGCCTCGAGGCGCCGGGAGATCTCCGTTGCCTGCCCCTGCAACTGCTCGACCGAACCTGCGACTTTCTTCCCCACCGCCTCAAGTTCGGCTATCCGATCCCGGAGATACTCCACCGCATCCGCGCTGGCCCTCTCAACAGAGACGTCGGCCCCGATGTTCACGAGAACGTGACCGGCATCAAGCACCTTCACCCGGAGAAGAGCGCCGCCCCCGACGGGAAGAAGGACGATACCGTCCTTGTTCTCCTCGATGGCGCGAATGGATTCGATGGCAGCGGCAGACTCGAGGCGCTGCTGCTCAATCATACCGAGCTGCTGCGTCAGGAGCTCTATCTGCTGCCCGTACTCGTTCAAGTACATCTGGAGGGACTGTATCTCGCGAGGATCTGCCTGGTCCACGTCATTCACCAGCTACAACATTAACCGTCTTGATAGTGATATAACTTCTCTTCAGGCGGTGTTTGCTTCCAATGTCCGCCAGAATCTTCTCTCTTGCCTGGTTCTCGTTCGGTGCTCCGATAACCCTCCGGTACGGTTCCCACTTGTCGTTGATTTTACACGCACCTATAACTTCAAACGTCTGGTTCTCCATGACTGTATCACTCCAAAAACCCAAAGACTTCTTCTATTCGTCCCAGTTCAAACCCGCTCGTAACGGATCCTGCGATGTATCCCTTGCTGTTCGCAAGGAGCCCGGCGCCCACGAGACCGCTTCCCATATTGATCGAACCGAGGCCGATCGGGAGGTCGACAACCCGTTCAAGACTGGCGATCTCCGTATCGTTGGCCCTCGGATGGACGAGAATACCCTGATTCGTCGCACACCCGGCCATCCCGACAGTTTTGATGCCCCCGAGCGAGAGCCGGATCACCGGCACAGAAAGGAACGACCCGATCTCTTCGGCGACATCGAACTCCATCTCGGGATGGACAGCGGCAACACAGTCGTTTGCCAGAATCACGTTGCCCGCCGCGTTCATGGAGCCCTCGAGCAGGAGGACTTCCCGGTATTCCCTGAGGACCGCCAGTTCCTCCTCGGTAACGAGGCCGCTGACGACCAGGCCCTGGCTGTTTCCGGCAACAAGCGAGCCGATGATGCTGCTTCCCTGGATATAGGTGCTCACGATCTCGACATCGAGTTCTCGTGCGAGAGCCTCGGTGAATGCCCCCGGCGCCCCGGGGTATACGATCGCTATGTCCTCAAAGACGCGTGCGTAAACGCCGATGTTCGGATCGCCGGCGAGGTCGATCGTCCCTGTCATTTCACTCCTCAGCGAGTTCGGCCTGAACCTGCCCGTCCTCGAACTTCATCGCGCGGACGCGAATCTTCCGTGGGGGCTTCTGACTGCCGTTTTCCCAGACCTTCTCGTTGATGGTCTGGTCAAGTTTGATATCCTCGCTCTTCATGTGCCGCACAAGAAACGCCTTGATGTCCTTGATAGCGGTGTTGCCCCTCTTCCACCGGGGTGCACGCTTCACCTCACGGAGAGGGATGATATAGATATGTTCCTTCAGTATCTCTGCCATAATCTCACACCTTCAGAGAACTCCGTCTCCAGTTGCGCCTCTTCGGATGCGACGCAACCGCACGGTTGGTCCTGATCATCACCCATGCAGGCACGCGGCGGTTCTGCTCGCATGCCTTTGCCAGCCGGATCTTCCGGCCCTTCATTAACTTGCTCATAACTCTCACTCTCGTAGTATTCAGGTCTCCCTCTTACCGACCACCAGGGACTGCAGGTGGCGGGAAGGAAAGAGCGGCGCCGTGTCGATACCGCGAGCGCGGATCGCGCAACGGATCTCTTCTTCGTAGTCGCCGTTCCCGATACTGCCCGTCTCCCCGTACCGCACCACAAGCAGCCGCCCGGCGAGGCGTTCCACCTCCGGTTTCCCGTAGCCGAGGAGCGGCCTGATGTAGGAGCAGCCGGTGGTCATCTCCAGGTGTTGCACCTCGGACCGTTCGATCCGGGGAACCCGGTCTTCACGGCGGGTGCCGTCGCCGACAACCGCATACTCGTGGGAGAGGGTTTCGATCGCGGTCCGGTGGACCATATCGATCGCATCGTTGGGGTAACCGCAGGAGAGAAGCAGGTCGACAGCCTCCTCGAGGAGGTCTCTTCCGAGCACCCTCCTCTTGAAGGGGAGGCCCAGAGCGGCCGCTGCGGCCCGCACCTCCGGAACATCACGGTCGGGATCGAATACGCAGGTATTCAGTTCCACGCCGTAATCGCGCGCGAGCATGATCGCCGCCAGCGCACTATCCTTCCCTCCCGAGAAGAGCACACCTGCTTCCATTACTTCCGCGTAATCCTGAACTCTTTCTTCGACGGTGTCAACTGCGTAAGCAGGCCCTTTAACTGTTCGTCAGTGATCCGTTGTCGGACCCTGCCGCTCTGGGCCAGCATCACCAGTTGCTGCTCGACCGCTTTTGCAAAATCCGGCCGGGTCAACTTGATGGTGTTGAGTCGCTCCCTCGCTTCAGGTTCCAGGATCTCCATGAGTGCGGCGCGGACCTGCGCATCGATCTGCTGCTGGCGTGCCGCCTCATCTTCCATCCCCTGCTGGCTGCTCATCGCCTGCCGCTGCATCTGTTCCATCTTCCGGCGGCGGAGTTCCGCAAGTTCGTCGTCTACCATCAGTCATACCTCCTGTCGATCAGTATTTGGCAAGGCCCGGTGCAATCTCGGTAGCCTGAGCCTTCAGGCCGTTTGCGATGTTGTCGAGGAAGGATCTGCCGGCTGCAGTGACCGTGCGCCCTCCGCGGGTCTGGGAGACGTATCCGGTTGCTTCGAGCTGCTGGAAGAGTTTCCGGACGATCGCACCGCTTCCCTTCCTGAACTGGGAGGGAGCGGGGCCCCGGTTACGCTTGCCGCCGTAGATGGAGCGCATTCTCTGGGCGCCGACGGGACCGTCGGTGTAGATACGCCGGAGAACCGACGCCGCACGCACATACCACCAGTCGTCATTCTCGGGGGGCAGCTCTTTGTGTACCCCCGTCTTTGCAAAAGCGGCCCAGTCGGGGGGCTGAATCTGCGGGTTTTTCTTGAGTTCTTCTGCCGCCTGCCGGATGAACATATCGGCAGGGATGTCATATACAGTCGTCATAGATGAACCTCACTCTCGCTAACAGTCTTTACATATTCGTTCAGTGATGTTTTATATATTTCGAGGATTGTGCCCGGATGATCGCCCTCGCCGCTCCGTGAGGACAAGAGTTCGCCCCCGGACCTCGGCGAGAACCGCGCCGGCCGATGCCGCTATCTCCTCGGGATCGACTTCGGTGTTCCGGAGCCATCGTACCTTGACGACCTTGCGATCTTTTAGCTGGCGCCGGATTTCATCGATCATGACACTGGTGATACCCCGTTTCCCCACCCAGATGGTGGGCTTGAGATCCTGAAATGATTCTTTACTCATGGTTGAGGCCTCCCGACAGGATACCGAGACTGGTGTCCGCAGGCAAGACAGGTGATGATCACACGGCCCCGATGGATTCTGACCCGGGCGTTCGACCCGGGGACCAGGTAGGCGCTGCACCGGCGGCAGAAGCGGCGTTTCAGCGGCCGTTCAATCCGTACCCGGTGGCGCATGCCGATCTTCCGGGCCAGTTCCACACAGCGGTTGCTCCAGGTGGGGTTTTCCGGGTAGAACTCCGCAGCACGTGCAAAGAGGATAGAGATCCTCTCACGGGCGAGTCTCCGGGAGCCTGATTTACGTGTAGTATCTGCCATGTGCGATCTGTTCCAATGGTGGGTCTTGAGATTAGCGGCGGAAGAATATATAAGGGTTTGATCCCCGGGGTCAGCGGACTCGCACCCGCCGACCGGTGACCTCCAGGCGGTCCGCGCAGAAAAACTTCACGGCGAGCGGGAGGGCCTTGTGCTCCTCGACCAGGATCCGGTCGGCGAGCGTCGATTCGTCGTCGTCCGGGAGGACCGGCACGCATCGCTGGACGACGATGGGGCCGGTGTCCATCCCCTCGTCCACGAGGTGGACGGTGCAGCCCGCGACCTTCACCCCGCACTCGACCGCCTGCCGCTGTGCGTGCAGGCCGGTAAACGCCGGGAGCAGGGCAGGGTGGATGTTCATCATCCGGCCCGAGAACTCGTGGACGATGCCGGCCCCGAGGATCCGCATGTACCCGGCGAGGACGAAGAGGTCCGCCCGGCAGCCCTGCATCGCAGCGAGGAGCGCCTCCTCGTAGGCGGCCTTCGAGGGGAACCGCGCATAGTCGACGACCGTCACCGGGATACCGGCGCCTCTCGCCCGCTCTATCGCGTACGCCCGGGGGTTGTCGGTAACGAGGCCGACACAGATCGCCGGGATATCCCCGGCCGCAATAGCGTCGAGCACCGCCTGAAAGTTCGACCCCCTTCCCGAGGCGAGCACCGCAATCCGTTTTTTGTTACCAGGTCTCTCTCGATCCATAAATACCGGACTCCTTACCGGGCCTCCTCCGGCCCGGTTTGAGGTGCGAGGATCAGCTTCACCTTGACGATCCGCCGGCCCCGCATCTGCATCACCACGAGCGTGGTGTTGCTCTCCTCGATCTTGACCACCTCACCGCGGCGTGGAATGTGCCCCAGCCGGTCGATAACGAGACCGCCGAGACTCTCATACGAATCCGTCAGCGGGAGGGCCAGGTGCAGGTCCTCATTGAGGTGCTCCACCCATGCTCGTGCATCGACCAGATAGACACCTTCTTCGATCTCCTGCACCTCGGGCTCCTCCTCGTCGAACTCGTCCATGATCTCCCCGACCAGTTCCTCGAGCATATCTTCGACCGTCACGATCCCGGCAAACGACCCGTACTCGTCCAGGACGACCGCCATATGCTGCTTCTTCACCTGGAGTTCCTTTAAGAGTTCGTCGATCTTCTTGCTCTCGGGAACGAAATAGGGTTCGTACATCAGGCTCCGGATCGTCGCGCTCATCTGCTGCCGGAAGACCGCTGCAAAGATGTCCTTGACGTTCAAGAGCCCGACGACGTTGTCGATCTGCTCGTGGTAGATCGGGATCCGGGAGAAACCCGTCTCGTTGAAGATGGAGAGGGCGCTATCGAGCGTGGCGGTATCCTCGATCATAACGACGTCGACACGCGACGTCATCACCTCGCGGACCGTCGTATCCCCAAAGCGCAGCACGGAGTAGAGCATGTCCCGCTCCTCCTCCTCGATAGTCCCCTCCTCCTCACCGACGTCGATCCACTCCTTGATCTCCTCCTCGGTGACGACCGGCTCGCTCACGCCGGGTCTGAAGGCGAACTGCCCCTTGATACGGTCCGAGACCCAGAGCACGGGGTAGAGCACCTTTGAGAGATAGAGGATAGGCACAGCGACACGGAGCGCGAATTCCTCGACATGCCGGGAGGCGTACATCTTCGGTCCGATCTCGCCGAAGATCAGCATCAGGATGACCGTGACACCGGTTGCTATGCCGATACCGACGTCGCCGTATATGCCGATGGCGATCGCTGTCGCAAGCGATGCTGCTGCCACGTTGACGATGTTATTCCCGATCAGGATGGTGATCAGGAGGGTATCGGTCGACCGCTTCAGGGTATCGAGCGCTGTCGCTCCTTTGCGACTCTGGTTCAAGAGTGCCCGAACTTTCGCCCGGGTTATCGATATGAGGGCGACTTCCGAACTTGAGAAGAAGCCCGAGAGAAGCAGACAGATAAGAAATAATGCGATCTCTATGGTTACAAGGTCTACGATTACCATTTATTCCACGCCGCACTGGACGGCTGCATCTAGTCTCGGGTTATCCGTTGGGGTTATATGAATTATGTTGCAGGCAGATGTTATAAAACCAGCGCTTCAGGAGAATATCTTCTCCAGCGCCTCCAATTCCCGTGCCAGGAGCACGACCTTCTCTTCGGATGAGAGGGGCCCGGCAAAGACCATGTCCTCGAGTTCCAGGGTGAGGTACCCATCGTAGCCCCGGTCGGCAAGTTCCGCAAGCACCCGGGCCGCGGACGGGTCGTTATGGACGGGGTGGTGGGGCCGCCCGTTCCCGCCGATTGCGCTGACGTGGACGTTTGCCATCCGCTCGATGCAGAGGTCGATGAACCGGTCCACCTCCCCGGGGGACGCCATCATGGCATGCCCCATATCGAGCGTGAACCAGAGCCACGGCTCCCGGTCGAGCACCTCGGCGGCATCCTCCGCGGTGTAGAGCAGGGCGTTGACCCGGGGCTCCAGGTTCTCGATCGCCACCTTCACCCGGGTCTTCTCTGCGACCTCCCGGAGCCGGGCGATGTACTCCTCGAACCGCCGGTAGTCGTAGGCGCTCGGGTGCCGTTTCGCTGTCCTTCTCCCCGGGTGGACGGTGACCACGCCGGCACCCATCCGCTCCGCCATCCGGATCGCTTCGACGGTATACTCGACCGAGATCTCGGCGACTCTCGGGTTGATGGAGCAGGGGTTTAAGTCCAGCGACGGGGCATGAACGGTGATCGGCGCGAGTTCCGGGTGGTCGGCGATGCACCCGGCGAGTTCGTCCTCCGGGCGATCGCGAAGCCAGAAGTGCGGCGTCTCGACCCAGAACTCGAGGCCGTCGAGGCCGGATTCGGCAACGTAGTCGAAGATGCAGTCGCACGGGTACTCGTGGAAGAACATGGTCGAGACGGCGAAACGACCCATACTACTACATGATATAAACCATCGGTCTAATAGATTGTGATGATGCTCGGCGGTCATTCCACCGGTCCGGATCGGTTCGGCACCCCGATCCTCGCGGTTTCAGAGGTCTCGGGACTCATCTGCGACCTCCTCGACGACGCTCGCCTGCACCAGGTCTGGGTCCGTGGAGAGGTGACCAACTATAAGGACCATACCTCCGGCCACCGCTATTTCTCGCTTTCGGAGCGAAACGGAAGGAATTCCGCGCTGCTCAACTGCGTGATGTGGCGCACCTCCGCATCCGCGCTCGGCTTTACGCCGAAAGACGGCATGGACGTCCTCGCCTGGGGGTCCGTAGAAGTCTACGAACCTCACGGGAGATACCAGCTGATCGTCCGGGAGATGCTCCCGGCGGGTCTCGGCGAGCGCCACC
This sequence comes from Methanoculleus marisnigri, assembly GCA_002503885.1. Classification (GTDB taxonomy): domain Archaea; phylum Halobacteriota; class Methanomicrobia; order Methanomicrobiales; family Methanoculleaceae; genus Methanoculleus; species Methanoculleus marisnigri_B. Next base: position 30,159 of record DASQ01000034.1, read on the forward strand.
TCATGGTCGAGCGCTGGAAACAGGAACTCAACGCCGAGGGGCTCTTCGCCCCTGAGCGGAAACGGCCCATCCCGCTCTTCCCGCACCGGGTCGGCGTGGTCACCTCCCCTACCGGTGCGGCGGTGCAGGATATCCTCTCGGTCATCGACCGGCGGTATCCGGTCGAGGTGGTCCTCTCCCCGACGGCCGTCCAGGGCGATGGGGCCCACACCGAGATCGCGGAGGCGATCCGTCGAATCGACGGGCTCGTGGACGTGATCATCATCGGGCGCGGAGGCGGAAGCTTCGAGGACCTCTTCCCCTTCAATCACCCCGACGTCGTGCGGGCCGTCGCCGCATGCAGGACGCCGGTGATCAGCGCCGTCGGCCACGAGGTGGACACCGCCCTCTGCGACTTCGCCGCGGACCTCCGGGCGCCGACGCCGTCGGCAGCGGCGGAACGGGCCGTGCCCGAGCGCCGGGAGGTGCTCGGGGAACTCTCCGGGTATGAAGAGAGGATGCGTTCGCTCCTTCTCCACCGCCTCGCCGCCTCGGGAGGCGAGGTCGAGGAACTCGCGGGGCGCATGCACCCCCGGCGGCTTACACGCCGGATCCACGAGCGGATGCAGCGTCTCGTCGAGCATGAGGACCTGCTCCGGCGGGCGGCGCTCGCCCGGGTGCAGCGCGACCGGTTCGCGCTCGCGGAGGTCCGTGCACATATCGTGGGGAAGAACCCGCTCGCCATCCTGGACCGGGGTTACTGCATCGTCAAGTCGGGGGGAAGCGTCGTGAGAAGCGCCGGGGAACTCCACCCAGAAGACCGTGTAGTGCTCTTGATGAAGGACGGCCGGTGCAGTGCCGTCGTGGAGGAGATAACGTATGACAGAGACCTTTGAAGAGATGCTGGAAGAACTGCGGGGGATTGTCCGGAGACTGGAAGACGGCGATACGAGCCTCGAAGAGAGCATCGTCATCTACGAACGCGGTGCGCTCCTCGTAAAGCAGTGCGAAGACCTCCTCGGCGCAGCCGAGATGAAACTCACCGAGCTCGGTCGCGACCGGTGAACCGGTAGAACCCCGGCGGGATGCCGGGTGCGCACGCGGGGCTCAGGAATCCTCGGGGACCTCCGCCTCGAGTTCGACCACCAGCTCCTCACCCCGCCGGAGCGCCTCAATGAACGGCCGGGGGAGGGTGGCTGCGACAGAGTCGGAACGGATGCCCACGGTCCGGTCAGAGACGAAGTCGCTTCGCCGCCAGACGAGGTCGGCGGGGTGGTCCAGAGTGAACGCCGCGCTTCCCCGCGACCGGATCTCGACGGTCTCGTTCCCTGCGGTAAGCCGGGTCGTGAGCACTGCCCGGTCGTCGCGGAGCACTGCTTTGAGGTCCGGGTCGAGGTCTGCGGCACCCTTGTCGGCAGCGACGGCGATGATGCAGTCGCCGGTCACGGTCAGCGTCTCGTCCCTCGTCACCTCAAACGTCGTCGGGTGGGTCCCCTGGATCAGAGGATGCCCCCATGCCCGCACGATATCCCTCGCCTTCATGCTTAATTAGGAGAGGGATTCTATTGCTAATGAATGATTAGTATCGACTGTCCCGTCTGTAAAGAGGAGTGCGATCACCAGATTCTCCGTGAAGCCGCCGAACTGGTGGTGCAGTGCAACGAATGCGGTCAGGTCCACCGGATTCCAAGGCCTCCGGAGCCCGGCATTCTCACCATCAAGGCTATCGTGAGCCGTGAGACCGAGTCGCAGGTCTGCAGCGTGGAGATGCTCGCCAACGAGGTCGTGAGCCTCGGAGACCACATCGCCGCGGAGTGCGGAGACGATGTATTCGGGGTCGAGGTCACCGGCATCGAGACCGGAGCGAAACGAGTCTACCACGCAGCGGCCGAGGAAGTGACAACCCTCTGGACCCGGGGGATTGAGCAGGTCGTGGTGAGGGCGTCCATCCACACCGGCCGCACGACCCTCCCGCTCTACCAGACCGCAGAGGGGGAAGAGGAGTTCGTCGTCGGGGAGGCCTACCCCTTCGGCGGGCGGCGGATCCGGATATCGCACATCAAGCTCCGCGATGGTCCGGTCCTCCGGAAAGAAGGCAAGAAGACCGTGGCCCGCAGGGTGAAGCGGATCTACGGCTACATTGACGGGCGTTACCAGATGAAGCGGTGATCCCCGCTTTCTGTTACCCTCCTGATCACCTAAAACTGCAAAAAAGAACTGAACCGCCTGCCCTGACCTTTACCGGGGCAGGGGTTGGGACAGGTGCCGCCGGATCGCAGCCTCCAGATCTTCGCGGTGGACGAGCCCCTCCATCCGCTCCCTGACCCTGTCCCCCTCAATGACGAGGGTTGTCGGGGTCACCCGGAGGCTATATGTTTTGATCTGCTCGGGGTTCTTTACAGCATCGATCTCCTCGATCTCGATCCCGAGATTCATCTCTACCTCGCGAAGAATCGGGGTCTGCTCCTCGCACCCCATACACCCTTCCTGGTAGAAACTGATCACTTTCACCGCCATATATGGCAGGAAGTGAGGAGACTATAAAAAACTGTGGGGTGGATCACCCCGTTATAGCGTTGAGCGTGATCTCGGCGCTGCCGTAACGGTGCGCGATGACCAGTGAGCCGGGGTTCTTGGCGACGACCTTACCGAAGCGCAGTGCCGGGGTCTCATTGGTCCCGTTGCCAAGAGCGATATCCGGCGAGACCGTCAACCCGAGCGGGACCAGATCGCCCACTGCCACCTCGGTGTAATTGAGGCCGATGCCGTTTGCTTCCTCTTCGGTCAGGTTCATCGAGAGTTCGTTCTGCCCGTAGGAGAACCCGACGGCCCTCGTCTCGCCGGCCTGCATCCCGACGAGCCCCGCGGAGATGGCGTTGGTCTCGAAGCCCAGCAGGCCGAAGCCCGAGAAGCCGGTGATTTCGGGATATACGACCGGTACGACGGCAATGTTCTCACCCGAGACCTGTCCGCCGACGGGCATCTCCAGGCCGTTGGTCAGGAGGACGAGGTTCCCCTTCTCGTACTCGCTGATGAGGAGGTTCTGGTTGGTCGTGATGAGGGGGCGCCCGTCCTCGCCACGGATGGTGTAGCCGATCACTGCAGTATTCCCTATCTGGGCGGTCGGTTTCTTCTCAAACATCGGGGCCAGGTAGGTCCCCACCATGGCCACCGCGAAGATCAGGGCGATTCCCACATAGGCCCATTTCATCCATGGGGCAGTCTCGTTCTTCGAGGTTTTCTGCTGTGTCTGTTTCATCATTGTACAATCGCCTTTTGGTGAAATAAAATAGTATTGTTCGGTAGAGATGCGGGAGATCATGGGATAAATATATAACAAGAGAGCACTACCTTAAGGTTAGCCCCGGCAACCTGTTCGCCCGGGGCCATCCCAGTCGATAGGAGTGATTACAATGGCAAGAATCGAACGAGGACCATACCGGACAATATGGCAGGATTTCGACGACCTTATGGCCGAGATGGAGAGCAGGTTCCAGTCCCTGCTCGGGGGAATCGGCACACGGGGAGAAGAGATCAGGGGCCGGGTCGTCCCGGCAGTCCGTGATTTCCGCGTCGATGTCCGGGACCACGAAGACGAGGTTATCGTCGTTGCCGACCTCCCCGGCGTCGAGAAGGAGAACGTTGCCGTCAGGCTCACCGATCCCCGGCACCTGGAGATCCTGAGCAGGCAGACGGGCGAGAGCCAGGAGGAGGCGAAAGACTACTTCATGCGGGAGCGCATCTACGGCCAGATGAGCCGCACGGTGCTGCTCCCCGCCGAGGTGACCGAGGAAAATTCCGCCGCTTCGTTTAAGAACGGAGTTCTCGAGGTCCGGCTGAAGAAAGCGCCGACCGAGACCGGGACTGCAATCCCCATTGAGTAACCTTTTTTTCCGGTCTTCCCCTAATTTCAACCGAATAATTCATGTCGAGCCAGCGTGACACTATCATGATGGATAAAAAGAAGGTCAAGGATTACATGACCTACGACGTCGTCACCGTCAACGCCCACGGAACGGTCCGCGACGTCATCGAGACTATAAAAAAGACGCATCACGACGGCTTCCCGGTCGTGGAGAACTCAAAAGAGGTGGTGGGCTACATCTCGGCGCGGGACCTCCTCTTTGCCCATCCGGCAACACCGATAGAGCAGGTGATGTCCCGCCACCTCATCGTCGCCGACCCCGACATGAGTGTGAACGATGCAGCACGCGTCATCTTCCGTTCCGGCATCCAGAAACTCCCGGTCGTCAACGAGAAGAACGAACTCATCGGGATCATGTCGAACTCCGACGTCATCAGGTCCCAGATCGAACACGTCTCGCCCGAGAAGGTCTTCAAGTTCATCGAGACCTTAAAAAAACTCTACGGGGTGGAACCGATGCTGAGGCGGGGGTCGGTCCCGATCAACGACCTCCTGCCCACCCAGTCCAAGATCTACGAGGACGAACTGGAAGGGCGGATGTACGAGATCCAGAAAGGGCTTGCCGAACCCCTGATCGTGGTCCGCCGGCCGGGCCGCTGGATCCTGGTGGACGGGCACCACCGGGCGATCGCGGCAAAACGGCTCGGGATCACGAACCTCGACGCCTACATCATCGAGGTCCGGGAGAATATAGAGTTAGGGATGGAGCGGACGGCCCGGACGCTGAACCTCAGCACGCTCGACGACATCAAGGTGCTCGATTACGCCCGCCATCCCCTCGTCGCGCTGACGCACCGGCTCGTGCGGCACGGTTAAGAGCCTTCGGTCCGGGTGTCGTAGTCCTCGTTCAAGACGTGCTCTTTCACGATCGTCCCCTCCGGGATGACGACCTCCGGCCAGAGCCGGGTCCCGGAATGGACGACCACGCCGCCTTTCAGCACCGCATGCGGCCCGATGACCGTGTCGTGCTCGATGTTGCACCCGCTGCCGATGAACGTATCGTTGTCGATGATGCTCCCGCTGATGGTGGTGTCCCTGCCGATCACCACCCGGTTGTAGATGGACGACGAGAAGATCTTGGCGCTGTTCTTGATGATGCACCCCTCCCCGATGCTCGTATACGGCCCGATGACGACGTTCTCCTCGATGATCGTCCCGGCGCCGATCGAGACCGGCCCGATCACCCGGGAGTTCGCCGCAACCGAGACGCAGCTCCCTATCTGCGCCGGGCCGAGGATCCGGGCGCCCTTGATGTAGAGGTCGCCGGAGATGTTCGTGAACCCGATGTCCTGCAGTTTCCACCGCTCCGCTTCGCGAAGCGACCTCGGGCTCCCCACGTCGGACCAGTTGCCGCGGGCAAGCCAGGCTTTTAAGGCGTAGCCCTCCTCCATCAGTTCGGGGAAGAGGTTGCGGGCGAAATCGAACTTCTCGCCGGCCGGGATGTGGTCGAATATGTCGGGGTCGCAGACGTACATCCCGGTGCTCGCCAGGTTCGAGAAGATCTCCCCCGGGCTTGGCTTCTCCTTGAACCTCTTAATCTGGTAGTTCGCATCGATCTCGGCGATGCCGTACTCGGTGGGGTCATCGATGCTGATGAGGCCGATCGTGGTGATGGAGTCGTTCGTCAGATGCTCGCGGTAGAACTCGAGCAGGTTCAAGCCCACCACGTGGTCGCCGCCGACGACGAGGAACGGCTGCTCATCGAGGTATTTCTGAGCGTTCTTGACACTCCCTGCCGTCCCGAGTTTCGTCTTTTCGTGGACGTAGGTGACGTTGACGCCAAAGAGCGACCCGTCCCCAAGCGCCTCTTCGATGGCTTCGCTCATGTAGCCGAGCGTGATCACCACGTCGTTGAACCCGAGGTTAGAGAGGTGTGAGACCAGGTGCTGGATCGAGGGTTTGTTGACAATCGGAATACACGGCTTAGGACGCCCGAATGTGAGGGGGCGGAGCCGTGTGCCCTCCCCTCCGCACATTATGCACACCTTCATGACACTCCATTGTATGCGTATCAATTTAACCCTATTGGGCCGATCCGACCGTTCGCCCCCGAACCTTTATTCTCTGTTGTGCAAAGATTCTACAGATGATGACGGCGTTTGAATGTACGCTCTGTGGGAAATGCTGCATGCACGCGGGCGGCGAACTCATCGAGATCGAAAAAAGGCTCACCAGCCGGGATTACCTCTGTCGGCAGAAGATCGTCGGCGGCACGTTCCGCGCCCGGGTCGAGGAGCGGTTCCTCGATGCCTTCAGGGATACCTCAAAAAACGATAAGCACCCGTCCTGGTGCCCATTCCTGCGCGGCCTCCCGGGAGAGGAGGGAAAGTATGTCTGCACCGTCCACGGCAGCCGCCCGCTGATCTGCCGGTCCTACTTCTGTTGTACCATGCGGATCTTTGCCGGCGACGGCCGGGAGGTCGGGAGGGTGAAGGGGAGGAGGAGTCTCGATACCGAAGACGACGCCCTGCGCCGGTGCTGGGAGGAGTCGGTTGTACCGCTTGGGACTGACGACGATATTGCCTGGCAAAGCGAGGTCGCCATGATACTCGGGCGTGCCGGCTACAGGATCGATGCCTATGAGTGAGGAAAGGTACCTCCCGGTCGTCCGGGGCCGGGTGCAGTGCACCCAAAAAGAGGCCACCTCCATCGACCTGTGCAGGCTCTGTGTCCATTCTGCCCGTGTCGTGGTCAAAGGAAGAGAACTGCCGTCACCGGCACGGGCCTATTGCAGCCGGTGCCGGGAGATACCTGACGTCGATATGGCGAAGGTCGAGGCAATAGTCTGCGACGACCTCTCAGGCGAGGGGTTCCGGAGCATTACAAACATCATCAGTTAGCCGGTTACTTCCGCCAGAACTCCCAGGGGTGTTTCGTCTGGAACGGAACACCTTTTGCCTCGTGATTCCAGTCGGTCTCGATCGTGTGGTGGACCAGCCTGACCTCGTTCCGGAGCTCGGTGAGAACCTCTTTGACGTCCTCAAGTTCTTGCTGGAGCCGGTTCAACTCTTCAAACGAGCGCTGCTGCCGTACCGTCACCGTCCCGCCATCCTTCCGGCAGGCAAGACCGGCCTCGATCAACTCAAGAATGGCCTCGTTCCGGTCGAGCGCGTGGTCCCGGGCAAACTGATCGATCAACTCCATCAGGTCGGGATCGAGCGCAAACGAACATCTCATCACCATAGATCGTCCACTCCTGAGGATATTGTATCCCTCTGGTGATTATAGTGTCTGCCGTTCCGGTATGGCGTATGTCATCCGGGCGGGCAAGGGATGGCATCCACTCCCTGTGCAACTCTTTTATTCTGCAAAAAAAAGGGTTCCCGGGTCCTCTATCGAGGACAGCCCCGGTTAACTGATATTTTCCATGTTGTATCCTTTCTGAGCGAGCAGGTCCTTTACCCGCTCGCGATGGTTGCCCTGCAGCTCGATCGAAGAATCTTTGACCGTGCCGCCACAGGCCAGTTTCGCTTTCAGGAACTTCGAGAGGTCTTCGAGATCGATGTCGTAGGGGTCGAGACCCTCGATGACCGTAACTTCTTTTCCATACCGGCGTCTGTTTATCTTTACGCTGATTCTCTGTTGTTCTTTGGCAACTTCTTCACAGATACACAGTTCCTTTGGCAGTCCGCAGGTCGGACATATCCCACCGTTCATTGCATGTACCTTTCAGCTCTCGTTATATATTATTTGGCATGCTCATCCGTCGATACGGCAGACGTCGCACCCTAGCGAGAGTATCTGGTCGGGCCGGCTCCGGTAGCGGTAGACGGTGATGCCCTTGCACCCGAGGTCGCGGGCGAGAGAGAAGACGCGGGCAATCTCATCGACGGTTGCACTCTCCGGAAGGTTCACGGTCTTTGAGACGGCGTTATCCACGTGCTTCTGGAACGCGGCCTGCATCCGGACGTGGTGGTCCGGTGCGATCTCGATAGCCGTCTTAAAGAGGTCCCGGGTATGGGCATCCAGGGGGAGGCCAACGACTGTGCCGTAGCGCCGCACGTGCTCCGCCACGTCTCTCCCGCCGGCGGTCTCCGGCAGGAGTTCCCGGACGAGGTCGCTCTCGATGCTGACCGGCTGCCCGTCGATCGTCCGGTCGTAGGCAAAGGAGAAGACCGGCTCAATGCCGCTCGTGGTTCCGGCGATGAGGTGGAGCGAGCCCGTGGGAGCGATGGTGGTGACGGTGGCGTTCCGCATATCCCCTGAGAAGACGGACCCTTCGATCGCCGGAAACGACCCCTTCTGTGCCCCGAGTTCCTCCGAGCGCTCCCGGGCCGCCGCCTGGACCTGTCCCATCAGGCTCCCGGCAAACCGGATCGCCTCCTCCGACTCGTAGGGTATCCCGAGGCGTATGAGCGCCTCGCTAAATCCCATCACCCCGAGGCCGATCTTGCGGGTAGCCAGGGTTCGAACCCGGATCTCCGGCAGGGGGAAGCGGTTGACGTCGATGACCGCGTCGAGGAAGTCGACGCCGCACCGGACTACCGTGGCGAGCAGGTCTTCGTCGAGGTCGTGCTGCCGTATGCACCGGGCGAGGTTGACGCTCCCGAGGTTGCAGCTCTCGTAGGGGTAGAGCGGCTGCTCGCCGCAGGGGTTGGTCGCCTCGATGGCCCCGAGGTGCGGGGTGGTATTCCGCCGGTTGATCTCGTCGAGGAAGAGCACGCCCGGCTCACCGGAGATACGGGCGGATGCGGCGATGAGACGCCAGAGCGATCTGGCATCGATGCTCCGCGAGACGCTGCCGTCGCGGGGGTTGATGAGGTCGTACTCCGCTCCCTTCTCCAGGCACCGGAGGAACCTCTCGTCGATGCCGACCGAGATGTTGAAGTTTGGGAAACCTCCTGCCTGCTTGCAGGTGACAAACTCCTCGATATCGGGGTGGGATGCCGCGAGCACCCCCATATTCGCGCCCCGCCGCCGTCCGCCCTGCCTGACCGCTTCTGTCGCCGCATCGAAGACTCGCATGAACGAGACCGGCCCGCTTGCAGCGCCCACGGCCCCGTTGACGACGTCGCCGCGGGGCCGCAGACGGGAAAACGAGAACCCGGTCCCTCCCCCGGACCTGTGGATGAGTGCCATGTGGGCGAGGCTTGCAAAGATTTCTTCGAGGGTATCCTCCACCGGGAGGACGAAGCAGGCCGAGAGTTGCCCCGAGGCGGTTCCTGCGTTCATCAGGGTCGGGGAGTTCGGGAGGAAGAGGAGGCTTGAGACGAGCGAGAAGAACTCGCGGGACCGTGCCGGGCCGCCCACGGCGTCGGCGACCCGGGAGAAGAGGTCGTGCGGTCTCTCGCCGGGGAGGAGGTACCGGCGTTCCAGGAGGAGGCGGCCTTGCGGGGAGAACTCCATACAGCATCATGAAACCCCGCCCTTAATAACTCGTCGTGCCCAACTCTCCTGCCAGCAATGTCTCTTATCGTGCTCGGGACTGCATCCCACGTGGGCAAGAGCGTGACCGTTGCGGCGCTCTGCCGTGCCCTCTACCGGCGCGGAATCCCGGTTGCGCCGTTCAAATCCCAGAACATGAGCCTCAACTCATACGTTACGGCCGACGGGAGCGAGATCGGGATAGCCCAGGCAGTCCAGGCCTTCGCGGCCGGCGTCGAGCCGGTAGCCGACATGAACCCGATTCTCCTCAAACCGAAGGGAGACCAGGTATCACAGGTGGTTCTGCTGGGCCAGCCATACAAGGATGTGCAGATCCGGGACTACTACGCCGAGACCGATATGCTCCTTGAAGAAGCGGTCTCTGCGTTTGAGCGGGTGCGGAGACGCTTTGGGCACGTGGTGGTGGAAGGGGCCGGAGGAGCGGCGGAGGTGAACCTCTACGACCGCGACATCGCAAACATACGGCTCGCCCGGCGCCTCGCCCTCCCCATCGTCCTGGTCGCCGATATCGAACGGGGCGGGGTCTTCGCCCAGGTCTACGGGACGCTCGCCCTCCTCCCTGAGGATATCCGGCCCCTCGTCGTCGGGGTCATCGTCAACAAGTTCCGGGGAGACGCCGGGCTCTTTGCATCGGGCGTTGTAAAACTCGAGGAACTCACGGGCGTCCCGGTGCTCGGGGTGGTGCCCTATACGGATATCCCCCTCCCGAGCGAGGACTCGCTCTCGATCGCCGACAAAGGGCACCGGGCGACCGGGCGGCCGGTCAGGATCGCCGTCGTCCGCCTCCCCCGGATCTCGAACTTCACCGACTTCGAACTCCTCGAACAGCACGCCTCGGTGGACTATGTCCTGCCGGGCGCATCGCTTGCAGGCTACGACTGCATCATCCTCCCGGGGACGAAGAACACCGTGGAGGACTTCGCCGTGCTGCAACGGCACGGGACGGGAGAGGAACTCCGGCTCGCCCGGGAGCGGGGGGTCCCGGTCATCGGCATCTGCGGCGGCTACCAGATGCTCGGCCGCCGGATCGTCGACGCCGGCATCGAGTCGGACACCCCTGCCGATTATCGTGGGTTCGGGCTCCTCGACGTCGTCACCGCCTTTACCGGCTACCACAAGACGACGGTGCAGGTCCGGCGCCGGGCATCCGGGCCCGGTCCCATTCTCTCGAGGATGGGTGAGGTGGACGGCTACGAGATCCACATGGGCGAGACGGAGCGGGGAGATCTCCCCGAGGCGTTCGCCGGGGAGGGCGCCGCAACCCCCGACGGCCTGGTCTTCGGGACCTACATGCACGGCCTCTTCCAGAACCCCGGTGCAGCAAACGCCCTCCTCGCCTACCTCTCGGAACGCCGGGGCGTAGCCTTCGAGCCGATGCTGGCGGTCCGCGGAGAAGGCGCTCTCGGGACCACCGCCGCCTACGACGATCTGGCCCGGCACTTCGAGGAGCACGTGGATATGGACGCGATTATGGAGTATTTTGTGGATGCGACGGTTCGTTAGAACCGGAGCATGAGAAAACGCTTCGCGTTTTCGAACGGCGATTGGGCGAGGTGAGAGGCGCCCGGGGTGAGCACACAGATATACCAAACCCTGTTTTTTCCGGGCATGTCCTGGTACAGTGGACCGTGGGGGAATCGCCATGGGGGAGGGGGTCTCCCCCTCCCCTGTCTCGCGCTGCGATCCGCATAACCTCATCGACCCCACCCCACCCCACCCGGCCTCCGGCCTCCTCCCCAGGGGGCGGGGGCAGTCATGGCGATACTCGGTGGAAAGCCGTGCCCGGCATCTTCGATGAGCAGGGCTGGAGGCATGTGAGAATAGTTTCACCCAGCCAGTGCTTTATTTTCGTGAAAAAAAGTAAAAACTCGCTCCAATCCTTCAGATAAAGAACCGGAACGCAATCCAGGCGATCAGCACCATGATGGCCGAGTACTTCAGCCCTCCAAGCACCCTGCCTTCGCCCATGGCACCTGCCGCAAGCCCCGAGAAGAATCCCTGGATCAGTGCGGAGTGGCAGAAGAGCCGGTTGTAGAGGAAGAGGTCCACGGTGCCGATGAACGCCTGGCTCGAACCCGACGCCGCGACCATCTCGCCCGCCTCCGCCATGGTGGTGAGGAAGGTGCTCGATAGCACCCCGATGACGAAGAGGAAGACGAAGAACGACATGACGACGATGACCATGTAGATCATCATCCCATTCCTCCGCTCCGACTTCAGGTTAAAGAACTCGTAGGCGTCGTGGGCCGCAGCCCGCAGCACCTCGCTCACGTCGCCGCCGGCGGAACTCGCATGGGCGATCAGGTCGACGCTCCGCTCGGCGAGCGGGGTGTTCACCGCCTTCCCGAACCGGCGGATGGTCTCCACGAACGGGACGCCCCAGGATATCTCGGTATCAAGCTTGCGGATATGCGGCGTGAGCGCCCCGTACTCGCCCTCCGAAACGATGTGGATGGCGTGCGGGAGCGTCATGCCCGAGTCGTTCATCCCGGCCACGTCCCGGAAGAAGTTCGGGAGGGATGCCTCGACGCTTGAGACACGCATTGCCTCCTTGAGGTCGAGGGCTGCAAGCGGCACGATGGCGATGAGGAGCGAGAAGACGAAGATATCGTCGATCATCGTCGTCGTGAAGAGGACGCTGATGCCGTAGGACATCACCAGGCTCATAAATCCACCGATGAAGAGGAGGAGCGCCAACGGGACGGAGACGAAAAGGACGGTAGCGGGCTCCTCCATCATCACCCGGAGCGGGTGTTTGATGAACCGGTAAAACCCTTCCTGATACTTCCGCCAGTTCTCAATCCCACCGAAGATCTCCTGCTCCTGCTCCTGGAACGGATCAGACGCCGGATTCCCCTCCGCCACGCCGCCGTCAGGAGACCGGTTCCGGTCCGGGGACCTGTTCAAAAAGTCGTCAAAGATTTCTTTGAATCCCATATCACACCTCCGGGGTCATGGAACTGATCAGGATGACGAACATCATGCTCCCGAACGGCACGATCAGGTAGATGATGATGTAGAGGAAGACCGGGTTCGAGTCGCCGGAGATAAGCGTCATGATCGACTGCAGGATGATCAAGAAGAGCATGCCGGCGACCATCGCGGTGACATAAGACTCCGCGATCAGCCCGAGCGTCTCCAGGAACATCTTCTGCTGCTGATTGTTCTCGAACGTATACTGGTGGGCCTTGGCACGGAAATACTCCGTAAGGTTGCTCCCGCTGGAGATGCTCGCAACGGCCCCCTGCAGGAACTCCCGCATCCGTTCGCTCGGCGTCGCCTGCGAGACCGTCCGCAGGGCCTCGAGGAGGTCCTTTCCGAAGAAATCGGTCTCCCGGGAGACGTAACGCGCCTCGACGGCGCTTTCACCGTATATCTTGCTCTGGCCGAGCAGTCGGAAGACCTCGTCGGGGGTGATCCCTGCCGAGGACATGGCGGTGACGTAGTTGATGGCGTACGGGAGGGTGGCTTCGATATTTCGGCGGCGATCCCCGGCCTGTATACCGGGATAGAGGAGGAAGATCAGGTACGTTATGCCCCCGAAGATCAGGAGAGAGAGGGCCGTGATGACGGCGGTGCCGATCAGGAGTTTGTAGTCGTTTAACGCGTAGAAGACCTCCGGGACTGCTCCACGATAGGTGATCATATCGGGGATCCGCAGGAGGTAGGTCAGGAGTCCGATCAGCACCGCAGCGACCAACCCTACGACTACCGCAGATATGTAAGCAGTCGCCAGATAGGCTTCAAACGGTGTATTCATCCGGGCTCCCACCAGGTTTTTGCGAAGGCTGATGAAGTCCCCCCGCTTCTCCTTTAAGGTGTGACCGATCAGGTTGAAGCAGAACCGTTCATACCCATTCATGCGGAGCCACCTTCCCCGTAGAGGTCGGAGCGCACCCGCTCGACGACCGTCTCGGGATCCCGGAAGTAGGAGACCAGGATCTTGCTCACGTCACGGAACTGGCGGATCTTCTTGATGCGCATCCATTCGAGCACTTCCTGCCGCCGTTTCAGTTCTTCACGCATCCGCTCCTCGCTCCAGCCCCGGTCTTCCATGATCTGTTCGAGGATGTAGGACTTGCCGGAATAGCGGATCTCGTCGGTCGCCGGATGCCACCGAAAGACCTCGTTCGTGATCAGCTCGTTCGTCCGGGGGTCGATGTCCAGGATCTCGATGAGCTGCTTGTTCCGACGGATCCGCTGGCCGCCCACCCGGGCCTGCACCTGGATGGACATCAGAGAGAGCGCAGAGAGCATGTTCCTCGGCACGTTGATCGGCGGGTTCTCCAGACGGTGGACGGCGCTCGCCACCGAGTCGGCGTGCATCGTCGCGTAGGTGACGTGGCCGGTGCTCATCGCCTGGAAGAGAGTCAGGGCCTCTTTGCCACGGACCTCGCCGACCAGGATGTACTCCGGGCGCTGCCGGAGGGCGGCACGCAGGAGTTCGTACATATCGATCTCGCCCCGCCCGTCCTGCGAGAACGAGTCGCGGGTGATGCTTGGAATCCAGTTCGGATGCGGGAGTTTCAGCTCCCGGGTATCCTCGAGGGTGACGATCTTTGCAAGCGGCGGGATGAACAGCGATAAGGCGTTCAGCGTCGTGGTCTTCCCGGACGCCGTCCCTCCGGCAAATATGCAGGACTTGGCGTTCTCGATCGCAAGCCAGATGAAGGCGATACCGAGCGGCGAGAAGGTGTGCCACTCGATGAGGTCTGTGGGCGTGATCGGCTCCTCCCGGAACTTCCGGATGGTGAACGTCGAGCCGTGAGCAGTCACTTCCGCCCCGAGCGTCATCTGGACACGCGACCCGTCGCTCATCGTGGCGTCCAGCATAGGCTCGGCGATCGAGATGTATTTCCCGGCCCGCTGAGCGAGTTTCGTGACGAACGAGTCAAGAGCCACGGAATCCTGGTAGACGAGACTCGTCTTCATCGACTCATACGTCGTGTGATAGACGAAGATGTAACTGCCCACGCCGTCGCAGGAGATATCCTCGATGTATTTGTCGTGCATCACCGGGTCGATCAGCCCGTCGCCAAGGAACTCCTTCTCCACATGGTACAGAATCTTCTCACGCCCGAGCGGCGCGAGGTGGATTCCATAATCGGCGATTACCATGTTGGCCGAATCGCGAAGGGCCTTGCGTGCTTCGTCACGGGTACGTTCACGGGTGGTGACGTTGAGCGTCTCAAAGAGGCGCTCTTTGATCTCCGAAAAGAGTTCCTGCTCGGCAGGCGAGAGCACGGGCTCGAGAACATTATAGGTGTACTCGTGCGTCCCGCCGTCATAGGTCACCCGGACATAGGCATACGGCTCGTTCACCGGGTAGAGTTCGATCTCCTCCAGTCCCGGCGACGGCCGCATCGCCAGATCGACGATAGGTCCATGGAGCGTGGGGTTGTATTCCTCGACCACCACCCCGACTTTCGGGAGCTGCAACTTTTTGAGGAACCCGAACCGGGACTGCGGGCCCTCGTCTGCAGGAACCGCCACCTGTGCAGCAGCTGCGGCAAGCGAAGTGGAGGAGAAAGCCTGGGAGAAGAGATCGTCGAACTCCGATACCACCCGGGCATTATCGACGAAATCAAACGAGTGCTCGCCGCGGTTGATGCTCAGTTCCTCTACCGTGAATGTCGCACTCTTCGGGAGGATCAGGTCGGCCAGGTTTCCAAGTTCCTCGACCGTTACCACGCCGTCGTCCACGTCTTCATCAGGCTCGGGTTCATCGGCCTCCACCACACCGGAGCCCTTCGGACCGGAGGCGACGGATACATCAGTCTCCCGCCATCCCCTTATCCGGTCGAGGATACCTGCAGGAGCAGTGCGCCGGGAGAGAGGGGCCGGCCTCTCCGGCTCCGTCTCGATATCTCCCACCGGTTCCGGCACGGGGAAGGAGTCCTCTTCGTCGGCATCCTCCTTGTGCTGCCCGATCCGGTCGAGGAGTGCCCTGACCGGGTCCTCGCTGCCGGCTGCACGTCGGTCGGCGGCATTTCCCGATCTCATCACTGCGTCGATCAGAGAACGGATCTCCACGCTCTCCGGCACGGGAGCTGGCTCCGGTTCCTCGTCCTTTTCGTCGAAAACGGGCCTGGTGACCTCCAGAACCTCTTCTTCCCGCACCTCATCTCCAAAGGGTTGGAACGGCGGAGCGGAATCATCATGCTCCGTCGTGGCCCCCCCGTTGCCGGTCTCCGGTTTCCCGGGTTGTGTGAGAAGATTCCTGACCGCTGCTATCAGTTCACGTTCTTCATCTTCATCTGCTCTCATCCTCTTTGCCCCCAATATCAACGCACGCTTCTACCTGAGGTTCATGGAACTCGATGATACGCCGTGCCCGCTCCCCGATCCGATCCGAGACCACGCACATATAACGCCCGTTCAACAGCCTGAAACAGACTCTTCCCCCGGAATCCGTCACATCGCTTGTGATGACGACCTTTCCCTTCCGGATCGCGACGTGGGCTCCGGCGAGGGGGGCCTGACTATCGCGCACGGTCAGGCAGAGCACCCCCACCCGCTGTCGGTTGGGAGCACCGATGGTCGGGATATCGAAACGGCTGTTCTTCTTCAGGTGGCTCTTCTCGAAGACTCTGCACCGTGACACCAGCGCGTCAACAATCTGCGGCGTCACCAGGGAGAGTTCGAACTCTTCTCCTCCGGTAAGGTGCAGGACGGCCGCGTCGCCGAAGAGTGTCCCCTTCTCATCGACGAACATGGCACCATCGGGTTCACCCCCGGAGAGGACCAGGAAAAACGTGTGCTTCTTCTCTTTCGAGACCCCTATTCCAGTCAGGGAATGAACGGTACCATAACGCAGCAACTCGTCAAGAGTAAAGCGCCCTTCGTACGTCGACTGCACAAGAATCTCGTCTACAAGGCCATGTATGTCCATGTACATCTTCAGGTATGGTATTTTTTATGCCGGAAAGGGGATTTTTACCCCCTATCACAATATATCACATCAGTATGCTATTATTAATACCTTGTGATAGCCGGATCTCAATTCCAGCAGATATTCTCGTGAAAGCGACGTATCCGTGAGGCGGTAGGGGGCCGTTTTCGGGCAGCGATCTCCAGGGGGTTTCCGCCAGTGGAGAGAGCCCTGACCGGATATTGGGGGAACCAGGGCGGCTCTAATCGGAGAGGGAGCCATAAGTACCCTTATTCTTGCGGAAAACGCATCTAAACAGCAGGGATCCTCTGCAAAAAGGGATCGCCAGAAATAAGAGATAAAAGGTGGATAGAGTACCTGCCCATGATTCTTCCGCCCGTGGTAGCGGTCCCGCTCATGATTGCAGCGGCTGCAATAGGGGTCACGCTCATGTACGCGTCAATTCTGGACGTAAAGGAGCGGCGGGTGCCCCACAGAACCTGGCGTCCTGCACTCGTGATCGCGATCCCGATGGCCGTCTGGGTGTATGGACTGACCATCCTCGCAGACTGGCAGGTAGCGGTGGGGTACCTCATTCTGGTCGCGGTTTTCTGCGGATTTTTCTACTTCTTCCAGGCTGTAAACCTCTTTGGGGGGGCGGATGCGTATGCCCTCATCATCATCACCGCGTGCATCCCGTTCTTCCCGATCGAGCCGTACTTCGGCACCTCACCCCTCGGGTTCTTCCCGTTCACCGTGCTGACGAACGCCGTGCTCATCAACATCGTGGCCCCGGTTGCAATACTCGGAAAGAACCTGCTCCAGGGTAACCGGGCCCCGCTTCCCTGCCTCTTCCTGGGCTTTCCCGTCGACGGGAAAGCGATCCAGAACGAATTTGGTTTTGTGATGGAAGATATCGAAGAAGAGGAAGGCAGGCTGACCCGGCGGTTCGTCGGATTTACCGAGTCGCTCAGGCGCATCGTGCGGGGAGAACGGCGGCTCTACACAAAAGATCTCAGGCTGCACCCAAAAGACTACCAGAGGGAGATTGCCCTCTACCGGAAGGCCGGCAGGGTCTGGATATCCTACGGCATTCCATTCATCATACCGATCACAGCGGGATTCCTGACTGCACTATTCATGGGTGATATCCTCTTTGTAATCATGAAGGCTCTAGCAGGAATGTGAACCAATATGGAGATACAATTCAAGGACGGACTGGTGCCTGTCATCGTGCAGGAGAAGCGGACTCGTGAGGTCCTGATGCTCGCCTACGCGAATGCTACGGCACTGGAACTCACCCGGACCACCGGGTATGCACACTATTACAGCAGGAGCAGGCAGAAACTCTGGAAGAAAGGGGAGGAGAGCGGGCATTTCCAGCAGGTCTGCCGCATACTCGTCGACTGCGACGAGGACGCAGTCCTCTATGAAGTGGAACAGACCGGTGCTGCCTGCCATACCGGCCATGCTTCGTGCTTCTACCGGACGGTCGAGGGGGAAGAGATCGCCGGATTAGTCTTTGATCCGAAGAAGGTATACGCTAATAAGGGTGAATGACTTCATTATTATGGTGATTTTTTATGAAAATTGTACCCGATACGAGCGTCGTGATAGACGGGCGCATAACATCGCTGATAAAAACCGGAGAATATAAGGGCGCAACAATAATCATACCGGAAGCCGTCGTCGCCGAACTGGAGGCACAGGCGAATCAAGGACGGGAGATAGGGTTTTCCGGCCTGACCGAACTCCAGGAACTTTTCCGGATGTCGGAGGACAAGGTCATCGAACTCCAGTATTCCGGAACTCGCCCAAGCCTCGATCAGGTAAAACTCTCCAGTGGAGGCGAGATCGACGCCCTGATCCGAAACGTCGCCATCGAGCATGGCGCCCGGTTCATCACGAGCGACCTCGTGCAGGCAGAGGTAGCGAAGGCCAAAGGGCTCAATGTCACCTACTTAAGGCCGCAGATCGGCGACTACTCGCCGCTCTCGATAGACCAGTACCTCGATGAGGAGACGATCGCGATCACCCTCAAAGAGCGGGCTCCACCGGTGGCAAAGATTGGAAAACTCCGGGACACCCGCCTGGTCACTCTCCGGGATGCGCCGATGACCGAGTATGAACTCAAGTCCATGGCGCAGGAACTCCTTGAGAGGGCAAAGCGCGATCCGGACGGCTTCATCGAGCTCGAGAAGCGGGGCATTACGGTCGTCCAGATCGGGTCGCTCCGGATCGCGATAGCCCGGCGGCCGTTCGCGGACGGGATGGAGATCACGGCGGTGCGGCCGCTCGTGGACCTCGCGCTCGATGATTACGACATGGCCCCGGAGATCAAGAAGCGGATCCTCGGGAACCGCCGTGGCGTCCTGATAGCGGGCCCCCCGGGAGCGGGGAAGACCACTCTTGCCCAGAGCCTTGCGACGTTCCTTGCCGACCATGACTTCATCGTCAAGACGATGGAGGCACCGCGGGACCTCCAGGTGCCCGACCACATCACCCAGTACACCGCGCTCGAGGGCAGCATGGCGAACACTGCCGAAGCCCTCCTGCTCGTTCGGCCCGACTACGTCGTCTTCGACGAGATCCGGAAGAGCGAGGACTTCAACGTCTATGCCGACATGCGTCTCGCCGGGATGGGCATGGTGGGTGTGGTGCACGCGATGGAGGTGCACGACTGCCTCAGGCGGTTCTGCGACCGCGTGAGTTACAGTATCCTCCCGCAGATCATCAATACCGTCATCTATGTCGTCCAGGGCGCGATCACGAAGATCTACGACCTCGAACTGACGGTCAAGGCACCGGACGGCATGCCCGGCGATGCATACATCCGCCCGGTCGTCATCGTCCGCGAACACTCCGGGCGTGAGCCCGAGATCGAGATCTTCCGCCACGAGGGAGAGACCCTGGTGATGCCGATCATCCGGAAGAACGCTGAGGAGCCCGCAGCCGCCCCGGCGGCACCGGTCGTCGCGGCAGCAGCGGAGCCCGAGGAGAACGTCTCCTGGAAGGTCGCCGAGAAAGAGGTGCAGCGGGAGATTGGGCGGTACACAAGCGGCCCGGTCGAGGTCCGCATCATCAGCGACAACAAGGCCGTCGTCTATATCGATGATAAGGACGTCCCGGCGGCGATCGGGAAGGGCGGAAAGAACGTCTCGGCGATCGTGAACAAACTCGGCATCGGGATCGACATCAGGCCGAGGAGCGAACTTGAGGCGCAAAGACCCGTCGAGGAGGAGATGCAGCTTGCCGGCGGCATCAAGATCCGCCTCGACAAAAAGCAACTGACGATCGTCTCTCTTGAGAACAGGGGCAAGATCGTGGATGTCTTTGCCGGAAAGGAGTATCTCTTCACGGCCACGGTGAACGAGGAGGGAGATATCCTCCTCGCCAAGAACAGCACGATCGCCCAGGAGATGATCAAGCGCTACAATGAGGGCGAGACTATCCGGCTGCGGCCGGTATGATACAGGACAGATGGTCAACTACCCCCGGTAGAAACCGGCGGCCTGCAAACGGCTACGCGGGACCAAATAGTAGACTAGGAGCGAAGAAATTGCAGCAGCGTTACGGGCTACAAGAACGGCAGAGTGTTTCCCTGGCTCTGCCCTCTTCCGGGCACGCCGAACCCGACGTATCCTTCAAGG
>DASQ01000053.1 GCA_002503885.1 Methanoculleus marisnigri
GTTCAGTCCGCAAGTACTAACGTCCGATGCCTTCCGTTGAACTCAGACGAAATCCGGAATACGCACCAAAATCCAGGGAGATGATCCATCAGGATCTTCGACCTGGCCAGTTCCCATGGTAATAGCGGCCATAGCAGAGGGGAAACACCTGGTCCCATTCCGAACCCAGCAGTTAAGCCCTCTCACGTGATGTGTTGTACTGAGGTGCGAGAGCCCTCGGGAAGCACAACTCGCTGCTATTACCTTCATTACATTGAAACTCTGTTCTTCTGATAGTTCTCTTCCACGAGCGTATAGTCTCTTTACGATCATCTCTCCTGTAAGACGCACGTGGTTATTCTTACCTTTGTTCACCCATTTAGCAACTGCAACCACAGGCGCAGGATTCTCATCCCGCACTCAAGTGATCGACCCGGAAAAAAGGTGTCTATTCAGCCGGTTACGTTCGTTGTATTATCTGTCATTGTCTCATTCGTTGCCAGCAGGGTAATGTCCGGCGGGAGCATGACCGCATCGATGGCGTGGATGACGCCGTTCGCCGCTAGAATATCGACCCGGACCACCTCTGCACCGTTCACCCTCACCCCGTCGCCGGCGGCGTCGACAGTCACGCCGTTGCCCTGTATGGTTGCAATGATATCATTTGAGGCTATGCCGGAAGCCATGTAGTTTCCCGGGGCCATATGGTAGAGCAGGACCTCTGCAAGGTTGCCCTTCGGGTCGCTGAAGAGCTCTTCCATCACGGCATTTGAGATCCGGCTGAAAGCCTCATCGGTGGGCGCGAAGACTGTGTAAGGTCCCGGACCGGCGAGCATCCCTTCGAGCCCGGCCGCCTCGATCGCCTGGATGAACGTCGAGAAGTTGCCGTCCCGGTCCAGCACCTCATTGATTGCCAGGCTCTCGACGAACGGTGTCTCGGCAGGCGTTCCGTTCGTCTGGTTCCGGGCATCACCTCCTGATAGGCCCATGCAACCGCAGATGAGAACTGCCGCCCCGATGGCCAGAGCAATGATGATTGTCGCGTAATTCGTTCGCATGGTCCCTCCCGAAGACTGTATGCTCCAACCCCCCTCTCTCCTCACCCCTACATAAAGTATTGGTCTCGATCGGATCCGGAGCACCCTTATTTCCAGAGTTTCAGGGTAGAGACGACATGACGGACCCGATCGTAGACCCTGACGGTATGGTTGCCGGTATCGGCGATGTACCAGAGCCCCCTGAACTTGACCAGACCGCCCGGCTCATTCAGTCTTGCGTCCCCTGATAACCCGTCCCGGTAGCCGCGCTCGCCGTCCCCGACCCTGGTGAGGACCCAGCCGGTCTCCGGGTCGAACTGTTTGATCTTATGGTTGTAGGTGTCGGCGATGTAGAGCAACTCCTCTCCGTAGGCGATGCCCCCCGGGTGGTGGATACGCGCCATCCCTGCGATGGTGTCGAGGTCGCCGAAGTCTTCAAGGGAGTGCCCGATGCGTGTCTCGACCATACCCCGCTTTATGCGACGGATCGCCGAAGCTCCACTGTCGGCCACGTAGAGCGCCTCGCCGTCGGTGACGATCCCGCCGGGCCCGGCGAAGGCAGCCTCTTCGAGCGGGCCGTCGACCAGGCCCTCCCGGCCCGAACCGGCATAAGGCTCTATCTCATGGGTGGCGAGGTCCATCCGCCAGACCTGATTCGCTCCGGCCATCACGACATAGAGGTAGTCGCCCAGCAGCGCCAGATCCCGCGGCGCGTTCAGCGCGACCCCGGTGCCCGGTCCGCCTTCGCCGGGCGAGGGTGCGAGAAGCCCCGTCCCGGCGATCGTCTCAACCCGCCGGTCCGGCCAGGAGACCTGCCGGACCGTGTGGTTCCCGGTATCTGCAACATAGAGGATGCCTGCCTCTTCGTCGAACGTGAGGCCCTCCGGCAGGTAGAACGCCGCCTCATCAAACGACCCGTCGGTATTTCCGGCAGCCCCGGAGCCGATCGTCTCCAGGATCCTGCCGTCGGCGTCGGCGACGACGATCCGGTTGTGACCGGAATCGCTTATAAATAGCCGCATTCCCGCGTTGTCTGCCGCAACCTTGCCGGGACGATAGAGGGCTCCTTCCCGCACCGTCTCCGGCGCGGTGCCGTGCAGCCCTCCACTCTCCAGCAGACCGCGCTGCTTGAACTCAGCTGCGAGCCGGTCGATCTTCGGGTTGAGCCGTCCGTAGAGCCCCTCCCCGGTGGTCTTCCCGACCACGTTCCCCTCCGGGTCGATGAGGACGAAGGTCGGCCAGTCCCGGACCCCGAAGGCCGGCCAGAGCAGGTGGTCGTGGTCGATGACGACAGGGTGCTCCATTCCGGTACGGCGGACCGCCTCCCGGAAGTTCCCGGTGACCGCCCCGGATTCGAACCCGGGTGAATGGACCTCGATGGTCACCAGGTCCGGGTACTTCTCCTCGAGTTGCCGGATCTCCGGCACCAGCCGCATGCAGTTTGAACAGGCGAACGTCTGAAACGAGAGCAGCACTATCCTGCCGGAGAGGTCGCGGACGGAGAGGGGGCGGTCGATGTTGAGCCATTCGAGACCTGCGGGGAAATCCGGCGCAGTCATCTGTTTCATGCGGCACCATCTGGCGTTTCAGGGTTATGAATGTTGGCGAGGACCGGGGGTCGGGTGACCCCTCGCCGGTCCCGTCACGCCGGCGGCCCGGCGTACTCCACCCGCGGCGCGGCGAGCATCTCTTCGCAGAAGGCAATCGCCCCGGGAACCCTGCTCTTCTGGTAGACCACGGGTTTGATCCGCGGTCTCCCCGGAAGGCTGCCGATCAGCGTGAATATCTGTCGCCAGGGCACCCTGTCGGTCACCGACGGCGGGGCGAGGTCGCTGTGAATGTGAAAGGCCCGCAGGGCATCGAGCGGGACCTCACCGAGCGATCCCGGGAAGTCTTCTTTCGTGGCAGCATGGAGGTGCCAGGGGTCGAGCGCTATCCCGGCCAGTCCGGCTATCTCGGGATGGATCTTTTTGAGCATTGCCCAGAACGCCTGCAACTGGCTCCCTGTGGAGATGCTCTGGTCCTTATGGTGCTCAAGCAGCACCAGGGGTTCCACCCCGAAGGCGTTCCAGTGGGCGGCTATCAGGGTATGCATCGCCGTGACGATATCGGCGTGGGCGTTCCTCCGGCCGCCGGGGTGTATCTCGATGATCTCCGGAGGGATGCCCAGATAGTCTTCGATCTCGATGAGCATATCCCCAAAAGCTACCACCCAGTCCGGGTCGCGCCACCGCAGCTCCGCCGTCACCTGCCGGCCGTGCTGGTCTCGCCGGGGGATAGCCGGCTCGGTGTGCAGGAGATACTTCAGAGATCCGGGAAGGACTGTATCCTTCTCGTAAAGGTGCTCGATCGACGACCGGCTGAGCATGGACCCGATCTCCTCTCCGGTCCGCTCCACCTCTGTCTTATTCTTGATGAAGTCGGCGGGGACCTCGATATACATGCACCCGAACGGCAGAGCAAGGTGCCAGCGTTCGAGGAGCCCGCCCCGCCGCGCGACTTCCGTGACGTTTGGATAGATGTAATCCGCACCTGGCATGGCAATCAGTCTACGCCATGGCCGGAGTGGTACAAAAAGATTGGGGCGGGGGTACTGATGCATGCGGGGCTTTTCGTGCTGCGACGAAGAGCCGGCAGTCGCCGGAAAACGGATCGCCCTCGGGCTACCTGCGGTTATCGAGGGCCTGCGGACAGACGAACAGGATCGATACGGGGGTACTGATGTAGGTGCAGTAGGTGCACTCGGGGTCGTAATACCTGCACGAGGTGCATCCCCACTGCGCCGGTTTCCCTCGGTCTCGCTGTCTCACTGCTGCGGGATCTCCGTCCCGGTCCGACGTTTCAGGTGGGCGGATGCCTGTCTCCCTCTCCAGCAGGCCGGCGTTCTCCGGTAGACTCATGGTGGTGCAAGGATCTCTCGGATAGGTAGACATTAATTGCGGCCATGAAGATTCATCGGACTGGTCAACTACCCCCGGTTAAAACCGGGGGCTTGCAGCGGGACCCCTTGCGGGGCACAGGGCTGCAATTTAATCGGTGCGAAGGTTGACGGTTCAAAAGACGTCCTTATTCGCACGGGCCGGTTGACGCGGCCCCTACCGATTATCCGTGGAACCACGGAATCACCGGCTACCTTTCGTAAATGGTTCAGAGCGCCGTTGACATCGGCGTTGATCAGGGTGCCCAGAGCACTCCGGTACAGTCCTCGCTTGATCCGCCGCTTCCTCCCATAGGGCGGTTTTCGGATCGGGTCGAGCGCGAGAGCGTCCACCTGCGAGGTGTATGCCTCGGAGTGCGAGTCATCGAACCGGATACCATACCCCTCGCACTTGCTCTTCAGCTTCTGCCGGAACTTGTGGAAGGG
>DASQ01000022.1 GCA_002503885.1 Methanoculleus marisnigri
CATGAAAAGTTCGCTATTTGGGTCAGGAGTGCATATATGCGCATCGGCATCCTCTCCGACACACACGACAACCTCCAGATGGTGGATGCGGCCGTGAGGCAGCTGAACCGGGAACAGGTAGACCTGACGCTCCATGCCGGAGATTACGTCTCGCCGTTCGTCATCCCCCGGCTTGCGAACCTGCAATCGCCCATGATCGGGGTTCTCGGGAACAACGACGGCGACCACCGTCTCCTTTCGGCACGGTTTGCGGAGTATGAACATCTCAGCTTGCGGGGAACTTTTGCGACCGTCACCGTGGGCGGCATGACGATCGGACTGCTTCATGGGGATGACCGCGAACTCCTGCTGGCGCTCGCCGGCCGGAAAGCCTTTGATATCGTGGTCCACGGCCATACCCACCAGGCGGAGGTCCGAACTCCCGGGCCGACGCTGGTCGTCAACCCCGGGGAGACCTGCGGTTACCTGACCGGCCGGCCGACCGTCGCCGTGCTGGATACGGTGAGCCGGAACGTGGAACTGATCGACCTCTGATCTGCTGAGAGGTGGAAAAAAGAACGGTGCGGATTATACCGCACCTGCATCGTCGGATTCTTTGCCGAGCTCCTTTCCGAGACTCCAGGCAGGAGCGCCGGCATCCCCGAGATCCGCCCTGAGAGTCGCCCCGGAGACCTCGAGAGTGGCAGGGACATCGAAGTATAGGTAGCCTTTCAGCGATTCATATCGCTCGAGTGTTTTTCTGTCGAACGACTCGCCGAGCGAGGTGAAGGACGGGACCTCCATGGACTCAAACGTCGATCCCTGACACTCAAGGACGAACGCGTCCCGCCCGGGGGTCTCGATGGCGTAGAGGTCGGAGTCGCCCTTGTGCCCGAGGTTCGTCGACTTGACGGCAACGAGGAGGAACATGCGCCCTTCGCCGGCTTCGACTCTCGCCGTCGACGCATTGGCAGGGACCGCCTCGTATACCGTTGCGGTCCGGGTGGACTCCGCAAGCAGCGAGACCATGTTCTCACCTGACTGGTCGTTGTAGGTGTAGCGCTCCAGGAGAGGGAGCGCCGCCGCAGGCGGTGTGACCGTGACCGGGCCGGTGCCGGTCCCGGCCGAAACGCCGGGTGCCTCTGCTGTCGTGACGGTGGCGGCGCTTGTCGTAGAGATACGGGTGCTGGCCTGCTGCATCTCGCCGGCCTGCCGGCTAACGGTTTCAAGGCCTTCCGATGCTATGGCCAGATCCCTGAAGGCCGCCGGAACGGCATCCCCGCCGGCATCCGTCGGGCCGAGAAGGGTCTCGCTTGCCGTGGAGTATGCCCCCACGATCCTGATGAACTCGTCCTTGACGGGCTGCTGTTCCGGAGAGACCTGGAGCGGCTGCACCTCGCCAAGCAACCTGACGGAGAACGCATGCAGGTCGTCTGCCGCTATAGCGGCGGCATCTGCATCCTGCAGGTAGAGGGCATGGGCATGCTCCATCGAGAGCCGCATCAGGCGAATGCTGGCGGTTTCGATCAACCCCGCCAGCCGTTCGTCGTCGTAGCTGCCGGTCCCGTCGGGAGCTGCTTCGACCACAGGGGCCGGAGTGACAGGTGAGGTGTTGCTCCCTGGTTCTGCAGGCGTCATTGGCTCTGTCTGGTTGTCGGGGGGCAGGTCAGGGTATCCGGCATCGGTCGGGGCGGGAACTGGATCGGGGGTAACTTCCTCGTCCGGGATTGCCGGGACGTCGGATTGCTCCGATCCGTTCCCTGCCACCGAAAGATTGCTGAGGGAGAACGATAACAGTTCTCCCGATTCCAGCGCCATGAGCCCCTGGCCGGAGCCGGCAACGGCAGGTACGGAGAGGAGGAATCCCGCGCAGATGGCAATTCCTAAGAAAATTAGGGCGTTCTCATGGTGTTTGCTCATCAGCATTTTTCTTTCGTTTCTTAAATATAAATATTATTATATTGCGTGATTGAAAAAATGGGTTCTCCGGTGAAACGATTTCCTGTAACGGCGGATATCCGCCAACCGTGGGCCAGCGGATCGGCCACCTGGATTCCTCTTCAGGGAGGCCGGGATCAGGTGCTGCCGGCAGAAAACCCTCCAAAACCCCTCCCGATGGGGCTGAGTCCAGCGGAGGAGGGGTTGCCCCTATTCCGGGCCGTAGTTGCCGGGTGTTCTCTCTTTCTTGGGAGACGATGCGCCCTCCTGTGGAAACTTATATGTACTCTCGCGGGTTACCGGGATAAGAGGATGCCCGATGGAGATCGTGAAGATCCCGAGTATGGATAAAGCAGAGTACGACAAACTCATCGAAGAGGGATTTGTCAGCCGTATCGCATTCCAGGGAGGTAAGTACCCGTATATCGCCCCGTTCCTGTACGTCTTCGACGGAAAGTTTCTCTATTTCCTCGCGACCAAGTACGGCAGGAAGAACGACCTTTTCCGGCAGCACCCATACGTCTCCGTCGAGATCGAGAAGTATTCAGGCGACCTCTCCTGCTATACCTTCGTGACGATGCAGGGCTACCTGGTCCAGCTTGAGGACGCGATCGAGAAGAAGATCGTGAGGGAGAAGTTCGTGGACATGATCAAGGCGCACAACCTCTCCCAGAACATCCTTGCCGCGCTCGGTCACAAGCCCGAAGAGCCGCTCGAGTCGATCGCCTCCGAGGAACGCTCAAACATCTGGAAACTTACCGGCGTGACCGATATCGTCGCCTTAAAGAACCTCTAACCCATTTTTTGCCGGGAATGGTCCCGGGTGCGCAACGCGTATTGACTGCGAGGAGAAGGGACGGCTATGGCTCCCGGATGCCGCCTCGCGATCGCCGTTCTTCTCGCCACCCTCCTCGCCATGACACCTGTCCTTGCTCACGTCCCCCTCTTTGTCCAGGATGGTTCCTCGCCGGAGTCGGCGTTCGTCATTGAGGACCCTGCGAAGTCATGGGTGGTCTATGACGGGCTGCCGGATGGAGGAAGGAGAGCGGATATACGCGACGCTCCAGGTCCCGCGTGCGGGCGGGTTCGTGCCCGGCATGGTGCTTGCGGGGCCGGGTATCCAGAGCCAGGGCCCGGTCCCGGAGGGCGACGGCGCGATGGCAGTGCCGGGAGAACTTCCTGAACAGCCGGAGTACGAGCCGTTCACCCCGTCGAAACTCTACCCGCTGGCCCGGGTGGATATGGCAGCGCCGGCAGCCGGCGACTACACCCTCGCGGTCTACACGTCGGGAGAGGGAGGAAATTATGCTCTCGCGCTCGGCTTCGTCGAGTCCTACACGCTCGGAGAATGGATCCGGGTTCCGATCGACGTCGTCGCCATCCACCGTCATGAGGGGCAGCCCCTCCTCCTGATCTTCGCACCGATGATCGCCGTCCTTGCCGTAGGAGCGGTCCTGCTGCTCCGGCGGCGCCGGGCCCTCTCCCTCTTCGCGCTCGCCGGGGCGACCGCAGGTCTCCTCTTCATCGGGAGCGGCGCCATGACCCTGATGCAGATGGCTATCGCGGCTGTGGGGACGGAACCCGGGGCCGCCCTCCTCCTGACCCTGGTCTTCGCGCTCATCGCTATTCTCCTCGGGGTCCTGGCGCTCCGGGTGGCCTTCCGGGAGCGGATCGGAGCCGGGGAGCGGATCGTCATGGTGGCGCTCGGCGCTCTCGCCCTCGTCACCTGGGCGGGGCTCGTGATTGGCCCCCTGTTCGCCATCGTCGCCGGTATCCTGCCGGCACGCCGCCGGAGACCGCCGTAAGTCACTCCCGGAGCGGTTCGAGCATCGTGCGGGCCGTATCCAGCAGGCTACCGAGCCCCTCCGGTGTGACGGTCCCCTTCTCCATCCAGCGGATGATGCCGCGGCCGTCCAGGAGGTAGATGTAGGCAAGCGAGGGGTCGTCGATCGCGTAAGCCCGCCGGCACCGCTCGATATCCCCGGGTATCGTCAGCACCCGGTCCTGCTGCGCCGGAGAGACGCCGCCGCGCAACCCCTGGTGGATCCGGTCGGCAAGGGACCCGCCGATGAGGCTGTCGCCGACGACCGCAACGAGGTAGGTCGTCACCCGGGAATTCTCGGTGAACGCCCCGGCAAAGGGGCCGCTCCAGGACTCCGCCATCGGCCAGGCGGACTCGAGGAAGACGAGGACGACGAGCGAGGCGTCGCCTCTCGCATCGTCGGGAAGCGTGACGACCTTCCCGGTGATCGACGTGGCCATGAGGGTGGGAAACGTCCTGCCTATGGCTGCAGGCACCGGCTCGGTGGTTGCTGCCGTTCCATTCATGCTCTGCCAGTGGGATGCACTCCTGATAAAGCCTCTCCCGGGACCGGGGATCTGTGGCCGTAGCAAAGAGTACTATAACCCTGAACCACAACAGTTCTCTTACGGAGGCTCATCGAGCGTGATCAGCATCGGAGAGGGATGGAAGGATCTCGTCGCGGCGCTTGCCGAAGGCGACGGACCGGAGCGCGTCTACGTCGTCGGAGCGACGGACAGCGGGAAGACGACGCTCTGCCGCTACCTCGTCGACGAGACGGCAACGCGCACGAGGACGGCATACGTCGACTGCGACACCGGGCAGTCCCGGATCGGTCCGCCGACGACCGAGGGGATGGCCCTGTACCCCGGCCCGCCAGAGCCCTACCTCCGGTTCGTCGGCTCGACGTCTCCGGGCGGCCACTTCATCCAGACGCTCGCAGGGGCAAAGCGCCTTGTCGAGAAAGCCGCCGAACGTTCGGCCGGCGCCACCATCATCGACTCGCCCGGGCTCGTCTCCGGCGGGGTGGGTGCCGAGTTCCAGTTCCAGATGATCGACCTCTTGCGTCCCACCCGGCTCGTCGCCCTCCAGCACGGGCGGGAACTGGAGCGGCTGCTCGCGAACTTCGCCCGGCATCCTGCGATGGCGGTCCACCGGATCCCCGTATCCCCTGCGGCCGTCGCCCGGACCGCAGCCGGGCGGCGGCGCTACCGCGAGGAACGCTTCGCAGCCTATTTTGCCGACGCGCGATTGCAGGATATCCCGCTCCGGGGGCTCGGGCTCCAGGGCCGGGTGCCCGACCTGCAAAACCCCCGGGGGGTCGAACGGCGGCTGGTCTCCTTAAACGACCCAGACAACTTTACGCTCACCCTCGGCATCGCCGGGGAGATGCATCCCGGAGGGCGCCGGCTCGAAGTCTTTGCTCCGCCCTTTGATCCGCGGGCCGTCGCGTCGGTCAGGTTCGGCTCGATCTCCCTGGACCTCGGGGCCGAACCCGGGTCGATGGAGTCCTGCCGGCGCTGATCACGCCGGGAAGAGAGAGAGGAAGAGCACGTACACCACCGTCTGGGCGACGGTGAGCGGGATGCCGATCCGGGCGAACTCCCCTAACGTCAGCGTCTCGCCGCCCTTCTCTGCACCCTGGATGATGATGACGTTGCTCGCCGCCCCGAGGATCAGCATGTTCCCGGCGATGGTGCTGCCGGCGGCAAGCGCCATCATGCCCACCGTGGAGGTCCCGAGGTGCGAGAGGACCGGGAGGGAGAGGGCGACGAAGGGGACGTTCGAGACGAACTGGGAGACGATGACGCTCATCACGGCGATGACCGGGACCGCGGTGAGATCGAGCGAGCTCCCTTCAATGAGCGGCTGGAAGAACCCGGACTGCCAGACGCTCGCCATAAGGACGAAGAGACCGGCGAAGAAGGCCAGTGTCGGCCAGTCGATCCGGCGGAGGATCTCGATCCGCCGCCTGCTCCCGACGAGGATGGGTATGGCCGCAACGACTGCGATCCAGGTCAGCCGGATATCGAGACCCGGGACGAGCATGACCGCGGCGACCTTCGCCCCGATCAGGAGGACGAGCAGGATGAGCGAGAGGCGGGCGAGGGCCGCGAGGGTTGGGTCGTGGATCTCCTCCTCGCGGTGGACCAGCGGGGCAGTTGCGTTGAGCTCGCCCGGGAACGCTCTCACGAGGAACCCGTAGGCGAGCAGGAGGGAGATCGCCGTCGGGACGGCGAGGTAGAGGGGAAACGTGATGAACGGGTTCGCAACACCGCCCGAGAGTGCGATGAGCAGGTTCTGCGGGTTCCCGATGGGACTTGCAACGCTTCCCGTCGTGACGGCGAACGCAAGCGCGAGCAGCAGGAGTTTTGGGGAGATGCCGTGCCGCCGGGCGAAGTAGAGCATCAGCGGGGTGCCGACGACTGCGAGCGTATCGTTCATCAGGAGCGCCGAGAGGACGCCGCCGCCGATGAGGATGAGAATGAGCAGGTGCCGGACCGACTCCGCCCGGGAGAAGAGGCGAAAGGAGAGGTGGTAGAGATAGCCGCTCTCGGCGAGTGCTTCCCCGATCACGAACATGAAGAAGAGGAAGAGCATCACGTCGAGGTTGATGGACGCGAGCGCATCCTCCGGCGTGATCGCTCCCGTCACCAGGACGGCGGCAGCACCAAGGAGCATCACCTGCCAGATGCGGAAGTTGACGTTGCCTATCTTGCGGACCGCGATCAGGAGAAAGACGATGATGAGGACGACGATCGGGATGAGGGTGCTCATGGTATCGCTGGCAGGAGAGATGCGCTTGTCGAGAGTTTGCTCTCTATCGGAAAAAAGGGATCGCGCGGGGCCTCAGGTCTCCTCTCCTACGGTATAGTTGATGACGCTCTCAGAAATATCCCCGGAATACTCTCCGATCCGCCGGATACTCTCTGCGATCTGCCCTGTTGGGATCGCCGCCACCGCCTCGAACCGGAGCATCCGGGCAGTGATATCCCGGGTCATCTCCTCAAGGTCGCGCACCCTCTGGAGTGTCGCGTTTGCCTTCTTGATATCGCTCGTGTAAAACGCCTCCATGCTCCACGAGAAGATCTCCAGGGCAAGCGCGCTCGCCTTTTCCATGAGGTCGAGCGTCGCCGCTTCGGCCTCGCGGTCGATCAGGGCAAGAGCGTTCTGCGCCACCCGGGTAGTGTGGTCGGCTATCCGCTCGATGATCCCGCTGACCTGGAAGTAGTACGCCGCCCGGGTTACCGTGATGTCCATCCGGCGCGAGAGGGCGGCATCGATCATGATGAGGTTATTCTGCCGCGCAACGAGCCAGTGCAGCCGGTCCACTTCCGTCTTCCGCACGACGGCATTCCCGGCAAGAGCCGCATCGCGTCCCCGTACGGCGGCCATGGCATCCTGCTGCATACCCCGCGCTAAGAGATGCATCCGCCTGATGATGTTCTCAAACGGCATCTCCACGGGGTTGAGGAGATCCTTGATGGTTATCGTGGTGTCCGTCTCGCCGACCACTTCCTGCCCGATCGCCATCTGCGTGAACTCCCGGACCAGCTGCAGGACGAACGGCGGCAGCCTTCCTCTCGATTCAAGGCGGATGGCCGTGAACCCGGCGATGTATGCCCCGACGAGGAGGCGAAGCAGGTAGGTGCGGTCCGTCGCGGCACCGACTTCGAAGACCCGGGTCCGGTGAGTCGACTCCCCGCTGATCTTTGGGGTGATCAGGAGCGAACCGTCAGGCTGTACTATCAGTCCCACCGGGTCGTTCTTCTGGATGTTTGCGGACTTGATCCACTGTTTCGGCAGGGATACGATGTACGACGAGCCCCCGGTGATCTGAACCTTTCTGATCTCCATGAATTGACACGCTTTTGTGCCGGGAGGGTATATGCATTCTCGGTTATATATATTTCATCGAATTTTATCGGAGGACAATATACCCCTATAATCGCCTACAACGACACCTATTCGCACGGCAAGCATGGGCCGGGTGAGGGATAGGCGACCGGGGTGGTCGCACGCTAATTCCACATCAGCCACGAGATCCAGAGAAGCAGGACGATCAGCAGCACGATCAGTGCGACCGACCAGGTCATATATCGTTTTGCGATGGTCTGACCGCGGGTATCCCGGGGTTTGATCTTCAGCACGGTCACGGCGACGAGCGCCCCGGCTATCAGTCCGACAACCTGCCCGGCCACCAGCAGCGCAGTAGTGATCAGGCTCATGGGCTGGAGCACCAGAACAAGGCCGGCCACCACCGTCGGCGGGATGATGGCGGCAGCGATGGCGACGCCGGCGATCACCTCCGAAGTGCCCCGGTTGAACGCCACCACCGCTGCAAATCCGAGGAGCACCGCCATTATCGTATAGATGGGGTTCACCACGAGGCGTATGGCAATCTCGTCGGTCAATCCGAGCGGCATGACGATATTGATGAGAAAGGTGGCGATTGCGGAGAGGACGAAGACACCCAGGAGCAGCGCCGCCAGCACGCCGAGGCAACGCAGGGCGTTCTCGATCCTGCCGAGAGCGGCATAGACGGAGAACCCGTAGATCGGGCCCATGATCGGGGAGAGGAGCATCGCCCCGATGATGATCGTCTGGTTGTCGAGGAGCAGGCCGGAGAGGGCCACCAGTCCGGCGATGGACGTCAACGATAATTTTTCGAGATCGAGTTCCCCGTAACCCTTAACCGTGCCGAGCAGTTTCTCGACCGGCGTCTTCTCTTCTTTTTTCTCGACCTTCTTCTCAGCACGCTTCAGGAGCGATGAGATGACGAACTCCGGTGTCGATACCTCGATCATGTTCTCGTTGTACCGCAGGTCCAGCACGCCCTGGATCTTCTCGATCAGGTCGTCAAGGTTCTCTTCCGGCGTGTATACGATAATCTCATAAACGTCCTGCACGAGCGATATCGTGTAGTGAAGGCCTTCGAGAGTCTCTTCTACCTGTTTGTGCCCGTCTTCCCGGACGTGTACCACGATCTTTTTCATGATCCGAAACCATATTTCGCCGGCATGAGCCTCCGGTCAGCCGGTCCGCACTCTGGCCTCGGGGTCATGCGTAGCCGCTGATCTCGTAGTCGATGGCCGTGGAACTCCTGACGCACTCTTCGCCATGCGCGAGGAGGTCCTCGATCCTCTTCTCGATCATCGCCGGGTAGACCGCTCCCACGAGTTCCTCAAAGGGCCGGCCCGAGCAGAAGAACTTGAAGGTCGGCGCGCCCTGGACGCCGTATCGCTCGGCGATCCACCTGTTCTCCTCGATGTTCAGCCTTGCAAAGAGGAGCACCTCGCCGTAGCGCTCCGCAAACGTACGGAAGTACGGCTCCATTGTCTGGCAGTGCGGGCAGCCCGGGCTGTAGAACATCACCACAGCCGGCCTCGTCCCTTTCTCGACGACACTCTCCCAGTCCAGGGCCGTGACCTCGACAACAGTAGCGTTCATCTGAATGATATAACGGTGATGGGAAATTTAAGTTTTTCCGAGAACGGCAGGAGAGAAACGACGATCCGGCACCGGCTCTCCGTCCCGGGGGCAGGGTAGCCGGGAAGGGGCTGCTGGAGAAACCGGTGGGACGGCGTCAACTACCCCCCGCTAACGCAGGGGGCTTGCAGCGGGGGCCCCTTGTGGGGCACAGGGCTGCAATGTGATCGGTGCGAAGGTTGACGGTTCAAAAG
>DASQ01000149.1 GCA_002503885.1 Methanoculleus marisnigri
TTGCAGTCCTGTGCCCCACAAGGGGCCCCCGCTGCAAGCCCCCGGTTTTAACCGGGGGTAGTTGACGTTGACGCAGACCGCCTTATTCGAGAGGGGGGAGAAGATTTTCCCCGGGCACTTCTTTTCGAGCGGGTGGAGGAGTCCGACCTCGGTGCCGATGACGAACTCCCGTCCCGGGCTTGCGCAGGCGTACCGCACCATCCCCGAGGTAGAGAAGACGTGATCGGCAAGGTCGATCACCTCGGGCCGGCACTCGGGGTGAACGAGCACCTCGGCGTCCGGGTGAGCACGGCGGGCTGCCGTCACCTCACCGGCCGTCATCCGGTCGTGGACGATACAGTAGCCGTCCCAGGGGAGGATCTCTTTTTCGGTGAACCGTGCGACGTAACGGGCGAGGTTTCTGTCGGGGAGGAAGATCACCTGCTCTGCCGCGAGCGACTCGACGACGGCGACGGCGTTTGCGGAGGTGCAGCAGATGTCGCTCTCCGCTTTGACCGCAGCGGAGGTGTTGACATAGGCGACCACGGCGGCATCCGGGAACCGCTCACGGAGCACCCGGACCTCGCCGGGGGTGACCATCTCCGCCATCGGGCAGCATGCGTCGGCCGCGGGCAGGACCACCGTCTTTGCCGGCGAGAGGATCGCGGCCGTCTCGGCTATGAAGTCGACGCCGCAGAAGACGATGAGACCGGCGTCGACCTCTGCCGCCGCCCGTGCGAGTTCGAGTGAGTCCCCGACGAGGTCGGCGACCTCCTGCACTGCCGGGATCTGGTAGTTGTGGGCGAGGATGACGGCGCTCCGCTTCTCTTTCAGCGCGGTTATCCGTTCGGCGAGGGTTTGAGCGGGACTGGAAGGCGAGATGGTATCACAACCTTATTTCAGTGTCAAAGGCGCGGCCCTGTTCAAAACAATTATCTCTATGAATCCTTAACAATTGTGAATGTGTGGTGCGGCCCGGGTTTCCGGGCCCGCAGAGGCGATCCCATGGCATGAATCCTGTGTGAACAAGACGTGATGATCCTGAAGAAAACCGCCCCGGAGTGCACGGGGCTGATGTGTGAGAGTTCGGGAGGCCCCTATTGATCCATCCTCCCGCCGCTGGCGAACCACTACGCGGTCGACCCCGCCGAATTCTGGGAACGGCTGGAACAGCTGAACGATGATGATCTTCAATACCTCGTCGAACTGATACAGGACGGAAGCGAGAGCCTCGGATGTGTCTCTCCCGGGCACCTCGCGGTTTTCCTTACTCTTATCGCAGACCGGCTCGGCCGGGATACGGCTCTCTCGATCCTGCAGCGCTACGAAAGCGAGGATGGATGCACCCCCTGATCGGCCGCTCTGCCCCGGGTCCGGGTCACTGCGGTCGCCTTCGGCATGCCCGCGGCCTCATACGTCCCGAAACGGCGTGAGATCGCACCCGGTGCAGGGGAGGCACATCGTCCTTGCCCGCCGCGGGTCGAGGTCGTGCTGTACCAGTATCTCGCGGGTCATTGACGCGAGCCGGAGGAGCCGCTCCGCCGACGGACGCTTGACGGTGATCTCGCCTGCCCGGAGGGGCGATGCGGAGATCGGCCGGAGGATGGGGATGACGCCTATCTTCGCAAGAAGGGCGACGCCGTCTCTGACCGTCTCGTCGTCCTCGCCGAGGCCGATGATGAAGTTCGAAAAGACAGTACCCCTCCCGAAGACGTCCACTGCCTCCGCGAGTGCGTCGAGGATGAACGGAAGGGAGAGGCCGGGACAGACTCGCGCGAAGACGTCCGGGTCCATCGTCTCGACGTTGTACTTGATCTCGTCGGCACCGGCGGCGCGGAGGATCCCGGTCGAGTCCGCGGTGGGGTAGACCGAGACCCCGATCGGGAGGTCGAACCGTGCCCGGAGCGCCCTCACCACGGCTGCAATCCGCTCCACCTCCTGCTCCGGCGACTCTGCGACGCCGCTCGTGAGGGAGATCGCGGAGAGGTTCCCCCGGCGAGCGGCCTCTTCGACCATCCTGAGAACAGTCTCCGTATCCTTGATCGCCCCGTTCAGTTTCGGCACCGGACAGAACCTGCAGTCGAAGATGCAGCGCTCGCTGACGGTGATATAGGCCTGCTCCGGGCAGTGGCAGAGCGGGCGTTCGAGCCTGCCCCGCACGATCTTCTCTCCGTCCCGGACTACCGCGATCCCGTCTCCGTCCGGAACGACCCGGAGCGGCGATGCGGGGTTAATCGAGAGGCGGACGCGCCGGTCGCCGGCGCCGGCAGGAGGTCTGCGCTTAGCGCCTCGTCGATGCTCGCCGAGCCGATGCTGATGAGGTATGCCTTCTCCTCTGGTGTCATGGTGTGCATACTTTCTGCTCCTTCCGGGCGTTGAGTTCACAATTGTTAACTCACTAAGTATCACCGGGGATCCTTTTATGGTTTGCTGCTGTTGCGGCTGCACCCGTCCCATCCCTCGAGGATATTTATGGGGCGGCGGGACCAACCGTTAAGGGCAGTATGCAGATCATCCTCCCGGACAGAAGCGTGCGGACGCTTTCCTGCCCCTCCGCACCGATAGAAGAGATCCTCATCGAGCTCGGGATCAACCCGACGACCGTGATCGTCGTGAAGAACGGTACGATCGTCCCCGAGGACGTGACGGCGGACGAGGGCGACGAGATCCGGATCCTCCGGTTCTCTCACGGCGGGTGAGCCGGTGACTCCTGTAGAGAACCTGTGCTCCCTCTGCAACGAACCCGCGGTCGTCCGCCTCATCGAGCCGGAACGACGGTTATGCGCCGCCCACTTCATCGAGAACGTCGAGGCCCGCGTTTTTGCCGCCATGGAGCGTGAGCGCATGATATCGCCGGGCGATCGGATCGCCGTCGGCCTGAGCGGAGGAAAAGACAGCACCGCCCTGCTCCTGCTGCTCCACCGCTTCCTCCCTACATCAGGCGCAACCCTCGTCGCAGTCACCGTCGACGAAGGGATCGCGGGCTACCGGGAGGAGACCCTCAAGGCTGCAAAAGACCTGACAGATGAACTCGGTATCGAGCACGTGATCGTCGGGTTTGCCGACCTCTTCGGGGACGACCTCGACACGATACTCGTCGGGAGAGAAGCGCAGGGCTGCACCGTCTGCGGCGTGCTGCGCAGGCGGGCGCTCACCGAGGCAGTGAAACGGGTCGGCGCGACGAAACTTGCCACCGGCCATAACCTCGACGACGAGGCGCAGTCGGTCCTGATGAACGTCCTCCGCGGCGACCTCCCCCGCCTTCGCCAGGACACCTCGACCGGGCAGCCAGGGCACTTCGTCCCGCGGATAAAGCCGCTCGCCGTCCTCTCCGAGAAAGAGATCACGACCTATCTCCTCCTCCGCGGCTACTTCCGCGACCTGCCCGAGTGCCCCTACGCCGGGACCGCACTCCGGTCGGAGGTGCGCACGATGCTTGCAGGACTTGAGCACCGCCGCCCGGGCACGATGGTCCGCCTTATGCAGTTCCGCGACGGGGTCAGGGAATCGGCCCGCTCCGCGGAGCCGGCGAAGGCGCTCTCTACCTGCCGCATCTGCGGCGAACTTACGAGCGGCGAGGTCTGCCAGGTCTGCAGGCTGCTTGATCGGTAGAGCCCCGCTTCACTCGCCGGCGGACGGCGGCGAAGCGCCGCGGACCCGCTCCCACCCGGTGTAGATGTTCATCTTTTTGCTCCGGACGAACCCGACGATCGTGAGCCCGCCCGCCTCTGCGGCCTCGACGGCGATGGTGGTCGTCGCCCCCCGCGAGACGATCACCGGGATGTTTGCCACCAGGCATTTCCTGACCATCTCCGAGGAGATCCGGCCGGAACTGACCGCAAACGTCCGCGAGAAGTCGGTCCCCGATAGGAGGCCATGGCCGATGACCCGGTCGAGCGCGTTGTGCCGGCCGATATCCTCGGCGATCCGGATCGCTTTCCCCTCATCATCGAAGAGCCCGACAAGGTGGATGCCCCCGGTGATCCGGTGCAGATCCGAGTCGAGCGTCTCTTTCGTCGCCGCCCGGATCGCCTCGGCCGGGAGGGTGAGGTCGGACCGGATCGCGGGGAGCTGTCCGGCATCGAGGAACGAGGTGCTCCCGCCGCACCCGGAGAGGACGGTCTTGTGGGAGGTCAGGATCGCGAACGGGTTCTTCGTGAGGACGCTCGCGGTGGTTCCCTCGATCCGGATCGACTCGATCTCGTCAGGCTCCCGGACGATCCGCTCCGTGTAGAGATACCCGATGACGAACTCCCGGAGCATCGACGGGCTGGTCATGGCGGTGAGTGCGTGGCGCCCGTTGACGGTCACGGAGAGGGGCACCTCTTCGACGACGGGGTGGGTCGCGGGGACGAACGTCTCTCCGTCGCCTTTGACGATCGGCAATTCCCGGTAGAGCATCAGATCACTCTCCGGGACAGCTCTTCGACGGTGGCTATCAGCATCTCGATCTCCTCCGGAGTGGTATAAATGTAGGTGCTCGCCCGCACCGTTCCGTCCGGGAGGCCGAGATGTTCCATGAGCGGCTGGCAGCAGTGGTGTCCCGACCGGACCAGGACGGCGGCGGCCTCATCCAGTACCTGCGCCACCTCGTGCGGGTGCATCCCCTCCACCGTGAACGAGACGACGCCGATCCGCTCAGCCTCCGCATCCGGCCCCACGACCGTGACGCCGTCGAGCGCGGCGAGCCCGTCGATCAGCCGGGCGCACAATCGTTCCTCGTGCCGCCGCACCGTATCCATTCCGATCTCCCTGAGGTATGCCGCCGCCCGTGCAAGCCCGATGGTGCCGGCGATCGGCGGCGTCCCCGCATCGTAGCGCTCTTCCCCGGGAGCGAGCGTGTAGCCCCCGGCCGTCACGCTCTCGACCGCCCCGCCCCCGACGAAGAGCGGTTCAAGGTCCGGCCGGCGCATCCAGAGCCCGCCCGTCCCGGTCGGCCCGAGCATCTTGTGCCCGGAGAAGCAGAAGTAGTCGCACCCGATGGCGGCGACGTCGATCGGGAGGTGCGGCACCGACTGGGCGCCGTCGACGAGGAGTCGCACACCCCGGTCATGGCAGATCCCGGCGATCTCGCGGACCGGGAGGACGGTGCCGAGGACGTTTGAGGCGTGGGTGACGGCGACGAGCCGGGTATCGTCGCAGACAGCCGCCTCCAGGTCGGCGATGTCGAGATTGCCCTCAGCGTCCGGCCGGACGATATCCACCGCGACCCCCCGCTCCCTGAGCCGGAGCCAGGGGAGGAGATTCGAGTGGTGTTCGAGCAGGGTCGTCACCACCCGGTCCCCCCGCTGCCAGGGCAGACCGGCGGCGACCGTCCCGATCGCCTCGGTGGTGTTCCGGGTGACTGCAAGGGTGCCGCCCTCTCCCCCGACGAACGACCTGACGGCATCGCGGGCGTCCCGGTAGCGGTGGGTGGCGACGGCGGCGAGCCGGTGCACGCCTCTCCCGACGTTTGCCCGGTAGCGGAGGTCGTATTCGACCATCGCCTCGACCACGGGCGTTGGGGTGAGCGACGTCGCTGCACTGTCGAGGTACACGAGGTCCCGCGTGATCGGGAAATCGGTTCTACAGTCTTCGATCTTCATAGCACCTCGTCCATGCTCCCGCTCCGGTACCCGGCGAGGTCCAGGGCGACGTAGGTAAATCCTATCCGGCGAAGCGCCGCTGCCACCTCATCGCGCCGGGCGAAGAGCCGCTCCAGTTCCTCGGGCGGCACCTCGATCCGGGCGACGTCGCCGTGCACACGGACCCGCACCTGGAAAAATCCCCGGTCGTGCAGCGCTCCCTCGGCCGCCTCAACCCGGCCGAGCACCTCCTCTGTGACCTCGTCCCCGTAGGGGATGCGGGTGGCAAGACAGGCTGCCGAAGGCTTGTTCCAGAACGCCAGCCCGCACTCACGGGCAATCCTGCGGATGTCGGCTTTTGTCGCACCCGCCTCGGCGAGGGGGTGGCAGACCCCTTCCTCGTCGCTTGCGGCAAGCCCCGGGCGGTAGGTCCCGAAGTCGGAGACATTCGTCCCGTCCGCGACCGTGCCGATCCTCTCCCGCCGGGCAAGTTCCTTCAGCAGGCGGGAGGAGGCCTTCTTGCAGGTGTAGCACCGGTCGGGCCGGTTCGCCCGGAACGCTTTGTCCTCAAGGATCGGGAACGGCACGACTTTCAGGGGAAGGTCCAGCCTGGCGGCGGTCTCTTCTGCCTCCCTGACTTCCCGCCGGGGCAGAAGCGGCGAGTCCAGGAGGACACACCGGACCCGCTCCCTCCCGAGCGCCCGGACGGCCAGAGCGGCGAGGAGCGAGCTGTCGACGCCCCCTGAGCAGGCGACCAGCATGGGCCCTTTTGCCTTGAGATCCCTGACGATCGCCTCACCGCTGCTTTCTGGTTCCACCGGCCCCTCACCTCATGTTTCCGTGTCGCACGAACCGCCGAGTTGGTTCTCTTCGCGGATCTGCGCGCAGATTTCGCATATCCTGGCGGCGAGGTCGTCCACCTGGCCGGCCTTGAGGTCCCGTGCAAGCCGGTTGAGCGACGCTTTCACCTCGCCCTCAAAGAC
Source organism: Methanoculleus marisnigri (assembly GCA_002503885.1). Taxonomy (GTDB): domain Archaea; phylum Halobacteriota; class Methanomicrobia; order Methanomicrobiales; family Methanoculleaceae; genus Methanoculleus; species Methanoculleus marisnigri_B. The sequence goes on from DASQ01000149.1 coordinate 6,527, forward strand.
GATCCGGTACCCCCGCTTCCCGGTGCGGTACTGGGAGATCGCCGACGGCGTCATATCGAGAAGGCGGGCGGCCTCCAGCTGGGAGACGCCTATTTTATTCAGTTCTTCCGCGATCGCAGCACGGATTGCGGGCAACACATTCCATACAATCAACTGGCAGGGGAGTTTCATCATACCACAACATTTAATGGTTCCTGAGCGAATCTAACATTGATGTTAACAATTGTTAACTTTGACTTCGGAGAACAAATACCTTTGCGCAGGGCCGGGATACGGTGTGAGCATCATGGCTGACGGGAGATCACGGTCGGTCTACATGGACCATGCGGCGACGACGCCGACGCGGTCGGAGGTCGTCGAAGCGATGCTCCCCTGCTTCACGGAGCGGTTCGGGAACCCCTCCTCGATCTATGCCCTCGCCCGTGAGGCGCAGGTGACGATGGAGAGGGCGCGAGGGCGAGTGGCGGAGGCGATCGGGGCCCGGCCGGAGAATATCTTCTTCACCTCCGGGGGGACCGAGGCCGATAACTGGGCGATCAAAGGGGTGGCAGCGGCGAACCGGAAGCGCGGCGACCACATCGTCACCTCCTCGATCGAGCACCACGCGGTCCTCCACCCCTGCCAGGCCCTCGAGAAGCAGGGCTACCGGGTCACCTACCTCCCCGTGGACGAGTTCGGCCTGGTCGACCCGGCGGCGGTCGAGGAGGCGATCACCGACAAAACCATCCTCGTCTCGGTGATGGCCGCTAACAACGAGATCGGGACGATCCAGCCGATCCGTGCCATCGCGGAGATCGCGCACGACCACGGTGTCCCGTTCCATACCGACGCCGTCCAGGCGATCGGGGCGGTGCCGATCGCCGTGGATGCAATGGGGATCGATCTCCTCTCGCTCTCGGCCCACAAGTTCTACGGCCCGAAGGGGACGGGAGCGCTCTATATCCGGCGGGGAACCCGCATAACGACGTTCATGGACGGCGGGGCGCAGGAGCGGGGCCGCCGGGCCGGGACCGAGAACGTCCCCGGTATCGTTGGGCTCGGGAAGGCGATCGAACTTGCGACCGCCGATATCGAGGGACGCAACCGCCGGATAGTCGAGATGCGGGACCGGCTGATCCGGGGGATCCTGGAGACGATCCCCGACACCCGGTTGAACGGCCACCCGGTCGAGCGGCTCGCAAACAACGTCAACGTCGCGTTCCGCTACGTCGAGGGGGAGTCGATCCTGCTCATGCTCGACGCGCTCGGCATCGCCGCCTCCACCGGGAGTGCCTGCACCTCGGCGTCGCTTGAGCCCTCGCACGTCCTGACCGCCTGCGGCCTCCCTCACGAGGAGGCGCACGGCTCGCTCCGGCTCACCCTCGGCCACCGGAACACTGATGACGACGTTGATTACGTTCTTTCCGTCCTTCCCCGGGTGATCGAGCGGCTGCGGAAGATGTCGCCGCTCACCCCCGGATGACACGAGTGATCACTATGTACAGCGAACGAGTCATGGACCATTTCACGAACCCCCGGAACATGGGGGAGATCCCGGATGCGGACGGTATCGGCGAGGTCGGGAACCCGGCCTGCGGCGACATCATGCGGATAACCCTCCGGATCGAAGAGAACAGGATCGTGGACGCAAAGTTCAAGACCTTCGGGTGTGCCGCCGCCATCGCGTCGAGCTCGATGGCCACCGAGCTCATCAGGGGAAAGACCCTTGACGAGGCGTGGGCGGTCACCAACCGGGCGGTTGCCGAGGCGCTGGAGGGGCTGCCCCCCCAGAAGGTCCACTGCTCGGTCCTCGCCGAAGAGGGGATCCACAAGGCGATCGACGACTACCGGACACGGCACGGGATGCCTGCGAAGAGTGGAGAATAACGATATGCTCCTTGAGCGTGAACGGGAGCGTTATTCCCGGCAGATCCTCCTCTTCGGCGAGGAGGGGCAGGAGCGGCTGAAGAAGGCGAAGGTCTTCATCGCCGGGGCAGGAGGCCTCGGCTGCCCGATCGCTCTCTACCTTGCGGTCGCGGGTATCGGGGAGATCCGTCTCGTGGACCGGGACATTGTGGACCTGACCAACCTGAACAGGCAGGTCCTCCACCGGGAGAGCGACCTCGGCGAGTTGAAGGCCCGATCTGCGGAAGCGAAACTCCGGGAGGCAAACCCGGATATCCGGGTCGAGGCCCTTGCAGCGACCATCGACGAGACGAACGTCCGGGACCTGGTCGCCGGTGCCGACCTGATCGTGGACGCGATGGACAACTTTCCGACCCGCTACCTCCTGAACCGGGAGGCGCTCCGGAGCGGCGTGCCGCTCATCCACGGTGCCATCCGGGGATTCGACGGTCAGGCGACGACCATCATCCCCGGCCGGACGGCCTGCCTCGAGTGCATCTTCCCGGAGGCCCCGCCCGGCGAGGTCTTCCCGGTCGTCGGGACGACCCCGGGGGTTATCGGCCTCATTCAGGCGAACGAAGCGATCAAGTACATCACCGGGACCGGCGACCTCCTGTTGAACCGGCTTCTCCTCTGGGACGGGCTCGCGACGACGCTTGAGACGTTTGCCGTAGAGCGGCGGCCGGGGTGCCCTGCCTGCGGCGGGGAGGTGCGACCATGAAGGTCCGGGTGAAGGCATTCGCCCGCTTCCGGGAGATCCTCGGGAGCGACCTCTCGATCGAGGTCCCCGACGGAGCGACGATGGCAGCGGTTCTCGCCGCGCTCCGGGATCGTGCCGGAGGCGAAGGCGATGCAATCTTCGACGAGACCGGGGCGCTCCGGGCGCACGTCATCCTGATGCGGAACGGTAGACGGGTCAACAGAAACAACCTCGATACCCTCGCCGAAGGCGACGAGGTCGCCATCTTCCCGCCGGTTGCGGGCGGATGAGGGGGGATACAGACATATGATTGATATTACCCGGGACGTCATCGACGCAGGTGTGATGATCGAGGCAGCGAAGAGGCCGGGTATGGGAGCCCTGGCCACCTTCTGCGGCGTTGTTCGGGACGACGACGGGGTGGAGCGGATAGAGCTGGAAGCCTACGAGGACGTCGCGGTCCGTGAACTGGAGACGATCCGCGACGAGGCGATGCGGGAGTTCCCGATCGAGTCGGTGGATATCGTCCACCGCGTAGGGTCCCTCCGGGTCGGCGAGACCATTCTCCTCGTCATCGTCGGAGCCGGGCACCGGAAAGAGGCGTTCGCTGCCTGCGAGCATATCATCGACCGGCTCAAGCAGACCGTGCCGATCTGGAAGAAGGAGTTCTACCGGGACGGTGAACGGTGGGTGCCGGGGGATTACGGGAAGACCGCCGGCCCCGCGCAGTAGACGGCCCCCGCCCTCCGGCCCGTGCCCGGGAGGTGAACCTTTTTCCCGCCGCACGCAAGAGATCCGATACCCATGAACAGCGACCTGAAGACAGCCGTCCTCGATCGGTGCCGGAGGATGGAGATCCCGCTCGTCGGGATCGCGAGCACAGGCCGGTGGGAGAACCCGCCGTTTTTGCCCTGGATGCCGGAGGAGTTCTACCCGCAGTCGATCTTTCCGGAGGCCCGGTCGGTGATCGTCATCGGCCTCCCGGTCCACCTCCCGGTGCTCGAGACCTCGCCCTCGATCTACTATCACGAGTTGTATAAGACTGTCAACACCCTGCTCGACCAGTACACCTACCGGCTCGCCTCCTTCCTCAACGACGAGGGCTACCCCTCGGTCTTCGTCCCCCGGGACGGCTACGGGAGCATCGCGGTGCTCAAAAAGAACCCCGTCGCCTTCTTCTCGCACCGTCACGCCGCCCTCCTCGCGGGGCTCGGGACCTTCGGCGTGAACAACACCCTCCTCACGCCGGAGTACGGCCCCCGTGTCCGGTTCGGCTCGGTCCTCACCGCCGCAGACCTGCCGCAAGACCCCCTGCTGGAGAAGGATCTCTGCACCCGGTGCATGCTCTGCGTCCGCTCCTGCCCCGTGAGCGCGCTCGACGAGCGGGACTACCCTGAGGGCCTCACCGATAAGGCGGCCTGCGCCGAAAACAGCGCTGAACTCGCCCGGCGCCACATCTCCCCCTGCGGGATCTGCATCAAAGTCTGCCCGGTGGGGGAGGACCGACGGCACTACGGCCGGGACGCTCCCGCCGGTGACCGGGATCCACGCTACCGGCGTGCCAGAGAGCACGTGCAGAAGTACGGCGGGCTGTAAGCCCGCCAACGAAAAAAAGGATTATTCTCCTTTCACTTTGCCTATCAACTGGTCCATGAGTTCCGGTGCCCGGTCGCGCATGCCGAGCCCGACGATGATGGCAATCGCCGCACCGAGGCCGAGCCCGACTCCCCAGGCGACCGGGACGACGAAGACGTAGATGATCGAGAGGTCGATCAAGAGCTGCTGGAGCGCGAGGATGGCGACGACGAAGTAGAGAAACGCCCGCAGCAGCATCGCGATCAATCCGAAGCCCTGGATCTGCCGCGTCTCCCCCATGTTCTGGAGGATGTCGATCAGCCAGTCGATCAGGATGAATCCAGCGACCAGGATGATGATGAATGCGACGATGTTCGGGATATAGGCCACGATAGCCGCGACCGCCGCTGTCAGGGTCGGGATCTGGAGGACGCTGACCGCTGCGAGGATCGCGATGAGGTAGATGAACCAGCGGACGATGAGGTCGAAGAGGCGGCTTATGTTCATCGTGGATCGTTCAATCTGCTTGCCGGCCGATGTCTTTCGGAGTGCGTCGTCGACACCGAGTCGGTCGAGGAGTTCGGCAACGACCCTGCCGAGGATGCGTCCGATGATCCAGCCGATGATCAGGATGATGATCGCTGCGATGAGGTTGGGTAGAAACAGAATGACGTTACGGGCCAGTTCTTCGACCGGCTCAAATGGCGCCAAAACCTGCGCCGTGAGGTCTCCATTTGCCACGGTATATCACCGGGGGAAGGATATGGCAGGTACTATATAAATCTTGATGCCCCTGCGACCCGGGGGGCGGCAGGGTCTCCGTTGCCGGGGAGTGCGACTGGTCGCAGAGCAGGAGCATGAGAAGACCGAAGGTCTTCGAAGGATGGCGGAGAGGTTACTCCGGGACCCCGGCCGCCGCCGGGACCCGGGAGTGTCCGGTGTAGCGGTGCATCAGCGAGAGGATTGCTGGCATCACGATGATCGCGCCCACGAGCGAGAACCCGACCGATATGACCGTCACGATCCCGAAGTTGCTGATGATGTTGAAGTTCGAGAGGGTGAGCGCCGAGAACCCGAAGACCGTCGTCAGCCCGGACACCGTGATGGCCGTCCCGATCTTCTGCACGGCGGTCTGGATGGCGTCGAGGAACTCCATGCCCCGGGCAAGTTCCTCCTCGCACCGCTCCATGATCAGGATGGTGTACTCGGACGCGACCCCGATCGTCATCGACCCGAGGACGGCCGTCAGCGGCGTGTAGTCGAGACCGAGGAGGTACATGATCGCCCCGTTCCAGCCCACGATGAAGACGATCGGGATGACCGGCGAAATAGCGCCGAATTTCCGGTAGACCAGGATCAGGAACCCGAGGATGAAGGCAAACCCGAGCGCGGTCATGTACAGCCTTGACTCGCTGATGTCGTCCATGACGGCGGAAAACATCTCCATGGTGCCGGTGATCTTCACCGTCACGCCGGCCGGCGGGTTGTTCCACACAACGTCGCCCTGTATCCTCTCGACGAGGTCGCGGGCGACGCTCATCTCCATATCGACCGTCGAGAACTGGACCACTGCCTCCATGTTCCCATCGAGGTAACTCTTCAGGGTTGAATCCGGGATCCGGGCGATGACATTGTCGACCTCTCTCTCGGTTGAAGGCAGCACCCCATCGTTGTTCTCACGGATCAGGGTTGCGATGCTGGTGACGCCGGTGATCTTGTCGTTGTGCTCCTGCTCGTAGACCCCGAACCGGTCTATCCAGGCAAGCGTATCCGGGGAAAGGACGTCGTCTGCGAGCACGACGACCGGGATGGTGCTGGTTGACCCCATGGTCCGGGTGAGTTTCTCCATATTCCGGAGGGCCGGCATGTCATCGGGGACAAAGGTCTTCTCGTCAGCGCTGATGGGGACGCTCTGGTCGAGGTAGAAGCCCCCCGCGGCGACCACCGTAAAGAGCAGGATGACCGAGATTGGATGTTTTGCGACGGTGTAGGCCAGCCGCCCGAGGAGGCGGTCATAGCGGTCGATGAAGGAGTTCCCGGGTTCCGGGGTGGGGTCGGAGGGTGTGGCCCCGGTCTTCGCCCGGTAGCGGGTGACGATTACAAAGACCGGGACGATGATGAGCGCCGCAACGTAGCAGCAAATTACCCCGATGGTGCAGACCATCCCGAAGTCGGCAATCATCGGCACCGGCGCAAAGAACATCGCGATGAACCCGAGCGCCGTCGCCGACATCGCGATCAGGACCGAGGGGCCCATCTGCGTGACGGTGGCCCGTACGGCCTCCGGGATCGTGCCTTGCCGGATCTCTTCGTCGAACCGGGCGTGGAACTGGATCGCGTAATCGATCCCGATCCCGATCAACACCGGGAACGCCGCGATCACCGTCATGCTGATCGGGATCCCGAAGAGGCCCATGAACCCGAAGGTCATGATGAGCCCGACTGCCACGATCCCGACGGGAAGGAGACGGTATCTGACGTGAGCAAAGAGGAACGTCACGGCGAGGACCATTAAAAGCATGGCTACGAGGATCAGCGTACCCATCTGGGACCCCATCGCCTCGCTCATCTCCTTCACGAACGCCGGTTCTCCGGATACGGTGACCGTGACGCCCGGCGGCGGTCCCGATATGCGGATGGCGGTTGCCATGTTATCGAGAACCTGCATCTGTGCATCCTGGGAGACGCCCGGTTCGAGGGCGATGACGCTGATCGTCATCAGGTCCGAGGGCAGCATCCTCTCGACCATCTCCGGCGGGGCCTGAGAGATGATCCCGTCGATCTCCGCTTTGGACGACGGCAGGGTGCCGCCGTTGGCCTGTTTAAGGAGATCGACGACGCCTGAAACTTCATCGACGTAGCGTTCATTCCTGAGATCTTCCTGGAGGTTGTCGATGTACCTGAGGATCTCGGTGTTTCGTACGCTGTCCGCCTCATAGATGATCATGATGGCGTCGGAGCCGTATGTCTCGGTGTAGTGATCCAGGAGCGCGCCGCGGGGCGTGGTCTTATCGAGGTAGGTGTCGTCGCCGGTCTCCATCGATACCATCGAGAGGCCGAAGCACGCCACGATGAAGATGGCTGCAGCGACTCCGGCGACGGTCCAGGTGTGGTTGTTGATGGCGCTTGCGAGCCACTCGTACGGGTTCTTCATGCGTGCTCCTCCGGCATGTTCACCTCATACTCGCCGATGATCGCGAGAGTCACCGCACGGGCGACCTCGTCGTCGCTCCTTCCGGTGGGCTCGATGCCGTACTCCTCCGCGATGCGCCGGAGCCTGGTGGGGTCGAGGATCCGGTAACTGCGGCCTGTCTCGCCGGCTTTCGCCGCTGCGGCCAGAACACACGAGAGCAGGGATGCTACGGGCTCATCGTCCATGGCGAGGCGGTGGAGCAGGGCCACGGCCCGCTGACAGTCTGCCGGGGGGAGGAACCCGGCCTCGGTCCATACCGGGTCGGTCTCCTCATGAAACGGCTCCTTATATGACATCTGTCGATGCGCCGGCCTCCGGCACGGGTGTTCATCGGAACCCCGGCAGGGTCCGGTTCTACGGGTAGTTGTGCAGTTCACGTCTCTCCTCGCTATATATTGCTCATCTGCTGGAGGTACTGTTTCCGTGGGACCGGAGATGAACTTACTGCAACCCGGGCGGGGACCGGTATCGGCGACCGGTGCCCGCACAGGATCGTTTGCAGCCGGTTCTCGTGTGCTTCCCATATCGATCAGTACTGGAGAACCGGGGTGTTCAAGATTCTCCCGTATATGTACGGGTTTTATCTGCGGCAGGGTCCCACGCGATGTATGCGCAAGATGACCGTCGAGGTCTGCCTGAAGGATCCGCTGATGGGCATGCCCCCCGACGCAGAGGCTCTCAACCGGGCGCGGTGAAAGACCTCCTGGACAGGGTCGAATCCGTGAAAGTCCTCGAGCTGCTCAAGATGAACTTTGAGCGGGGAGAGGAGACGGTGGTTGCCGAGATCACGATGAAAGAGGGATACGCCATCGAGGATCTTGAGTTCCCGGAAATCCTCGGGTCTCTTGAGGTGCTCAAGGCCGATGGCCGGGCTTGCACCTGTCTTGTGTGGTACGTCATCCGGGACGAGTTCCTGCTGGAGAAGATGCGCGAGTTCGACCTGAATGTCATCTGGCCCTCCCCCATATACAAGTCTCGCGACCTGTTCGTCTACGCCTGCATCGGCGAGGCCGAGAACCTGAACAAGATCCTCCGTCTCATGTCCACCTACGGGGAGGTCCGGAACGTCATCTTCGAGGAAGCAACCTTTTCCGGGAACGATCCCCTCTCACGGCTCACTCCCCGGCAGAGGGACCTGCTGATCGCGGCAAAACAGTATGGCTACTATGAGTACCCTCGTAGGATCAACAGCCAGCAGCTCGCGGAGAAGGTGGGCATCAGCAAAGCCACCGCGATAGAGCACCTGCGAAAGGCAGAGGCACGGCTCATTTCCACGCTCCTTGCAGGGTACTGACGGCAGGTGCCGCCTGTCCCGGCATACCGTGGAATAGAAGCATCCCCGGGAGAGGCAGCAGTTCGGGCGGCGGGTCAGCCACACCCCGGGCCCGCCGCCGGATACGTTCCAGGGCATGTTGATGACCGATCTCCCGGTCTTCGGAGGATATTCCTATCCGGGGTATCTGTTGGTTCAGGTGGTATCGCTCTTGCGTGCTGCTCTAATTCGTCCTCACCGGGACAGCCTTCTTCGAAGGTGGGTATTCCCGGCCTGGCGAGCCGACCCGTTCTGCGTGGGGGTCGGTTCGGGGTGTATGCCTGGCCTCTGCGGGCGGCTGTTATGGGGGACGTTCTTGCGAGAGATGGGTTCTCTCTCGCCGATCTATCCGTCTCTCCCGGAAACCATAAGTGTGTTGCAACTCAATAGAGGTGCAATGACTGCTGAGATTCTCCCCGGGCTGCGGGCTCTCGGGATGAACGAGTATGAGGCGAACGTCTACTCCACGCTTGTCGGGCTGCAGAAAGCGACCGCGCGGGACATCCACGAGATAAGTGGGGTCCCCCGGGGACGTATCTACGAGATCTTAAACGACCTGGCCCGGCGGGGGTTCATCGGGGTGGAAGAGGGTTCTCCAGCCTCCTACTACGTGCTGGACGTCGACGTGGTCTTTGACCGGCTAAAAGACGATTACATCCGCTCCCTTGATGAGACACGCGAGGCGCTAAAGAGCCTCTCGGTCAAACCGCGCCTTCCTCCTGTCTCGTTCTTCATCCTCCGGAGCGGCTGGGCGATTGAGAACCATATCTCCTCGCTCTTCCGCCGGGTGAAGAAGAGCATGGTGATCCTCTGCTACAACCCCGAGTTCCTCCGGAGATACTATACGCTCATCAAGCCGCTTGAGAGGAAGATCGATCTCTACGTGGTCGTGCAGAGGAGAGAGGAGTACGCCGACATCAATCTTCCCATCTACGAGGCCGAAGGAACCGTGATCGAACTCCTGCATGCCCGGCCGGCAATGGATGAGTCCGGGCCAGACGGTGTGAGGATGGACGAGTGCGCGATCCTGGTCGACGGCCGGGATCTCTTCGCCATTACCACTGCGGGGTCCGGACGGTATGCGGTGATCGGCTCGGATATGCCGCTCATCAACTACCTGCAGAAGACGATCGTCGAGCGGCTCAAGGAGGCGTGAGGGGGGCTGGCCGGTCGGGTCAGGGGAGAGGGGGCGTGCCCTTCCGGGTACCTTTCGGTGGTCACCTGCACCGCGTCCATGGTTATCTCCCGTTTTGCCTGCCAGGGACGTGGACTGCCTTCAGCCGTTCCTTAAGTGTCGGGATGTCGGAATGTGCAGTTTCCCAGACGATCTCAAGACTGACACCGAAATAGTGGTGGATGAGTTTGTCCCGCATTCCAGCGATGAAACGCCATGGAACTTCGGGATACTGTTCTGTCAACTACCCCCGGTTAAAACCGGGGGCTTGCAGCTAGAATCATCGGAGATGCTTCTGCTACCATAGGCTGGTTGGCGGCAGCCCTGAAGGCAATGTTTTTCGCAGCATTTGTGTCAGCAGGTTCGGTGTGGCCGCACGCCCTACACCAAACGAGGTTTCTGGTTTTCCGGTTTTTCCGGTCAACCTATCCACAGGCCGAGCATCCCTGGCTCGTGTATGCCGGATCAACTAAGACCACCGGCACTCCTGCTCGTGCGGCCTTATAGGAAA
>DASQ01000067.1 GCA_002503885.1 Methanoculleus marisnigri
GTTATTCAGGTCGAAACAGGATAGTTTCCGACCATCTTGTTCGTATGCTCGGATCTTCTGCTCCAGAGAATGGTTGTACACAAACCGACAGGCATGGATGTGCTACATGAGGAGAGGAACTTGCCCCCGGGAAGGGTACAGCCGATACTTGTAGGCCTGGAGCATACGAATACTATTGGGCCTTATAATAAGATGTAGTTTCCGGAAATCTCTCCGAGAGGGTGACGAAGGGCGGCTTCGCTTTCATCCCCACCCTGAAGGGTGGGGTCTTCCCGCTCCGCCCCCTTCACCCCCACAAGATAAAAGAAGTGGTATAGACGGGCGCACCGGCAGGAACCCCAACCATTCCCGGTATTTGCGGAGGCCAAAAGATGCCGGGGTGCACGGGAGACCCACCATGGCAGCACCCCCGGCCCCGGGCCCCTTCTCGCCCGGGAGCCCCGGAGATCGGCATCCAGTAAAATGACCTTCATACGCTGAATAATCGGCAAACTGGCTGTAAATCGCAGGATAACGGACAGGATTGCAGTCTATAATTAAATGCGCCGCAAAATGCCGGAAAAACAAAATTCCCAGTTAATAGCGAGAATTTTCAAAAACACGAAATTATAAGGCAGATAAAATAGAAATCCTGAGTCGGAGGGTTTCGTCATTTTTGAGAAGATATCCAGAGAAGACTCAACATCATTACAACCAATCGTCAGTATAAGGGGCCTGACCCGGGTATTCGGGCAGGATCCCGAGAAGGCGCTGGCGCTGCACCGGTCCGGCCGCTCAAAGCAGGAGATCTACGAAGAGATCGGTGCAACGCTGGCCCTCAATAACGTCTCTTTTGAGGTAATGCGGGGCGAAACATTCGTCCTGATGGGGCTCTCGGGGAGCGGAAAATCGACGCTCCTGCGCTGCATCAACCGGCTCATCGACCCTACCGAGGGCGAAATACACATAGACGGGGAAGATATCGTCGGGATGAGCCAGGAGAAACTGCGAGCGACCCGGCGGCGCAAGCTCGGGATGATCTTCCAGAGTTTTGCTCTCCTCCCCCATCGGACGGTTCTCGACAACGTCGCCTTCGGCCTTGAGATCCAGGGCGTCCCGGAGGATGAGCGCCACCGGAAAGCCGAAGATGTGCTGCAGATGGTGGGGCTCGGCGGCTACGGGGCGAGCATGCCCTCCCACCTCTCCGGCGGCATGAAGCAGCGGGTCGGGCTTGCCCGGGCGCTCACCAGCGACCCGGATATCCTCCTGATGGATGAGGCGTTCAGCGCTCTCGACCCGCTTATCAGGAGAGACATGCAGGATGAACTGCTGGATCTCCAGCAGCGGCTGGCTAAGACGATCATCTTCGTCACCCACGACCTCGACGAGGCCCTGAAACTCGGCGATCGCATCGCCCTGATGAAAGACGGTGCGATCGTGCAGATCGGCACCCCCGAAGAGATCCTGACGAACCCGGAGAACGCCTACGTCGAGAAGTTCGTCGCCGACGTGGACTTAACACGGGTTCTCTCGGCAAGCGACGTGATGCGCCGCCCCGAACCGGTTGCCCAATGCACCGCAGGACCAAGGGTGGCCCTGCACCTCATGGAGGAGCACGACATTCCGGGGATATTCGTCGTCACCCGCCAGCGCCTGCTCCGCGGCCGGGTGACGCTCGACGACGCCGCCGAAGCCGTCAAGAAGGGAAAACAGATGACGGATATCCTCATCACCGACATTCCCATCGTGGCTCCCGGTGCATCGCTTGGCGACATCATCTCGCTGATCGTCGAGAGCCCCTACCCTGTAGCGGTGGTGGACGACACGGGCAGGCTCAGAGGGGTCATATCACGCGGCGCCATCCTCGCCGCTCTGGCACGAAAGGGGGAGGAGACTCATGCAGCTGCCTAAACTCCCCGTGGGTGAGGCCGTCGAGGCGCTTGTCGAATGGATCGAGGAGTACTTCGGCTGGCTGCTCGACGGCGTCAGCGAAGGGCTGCAGTTCCTCGTGGGCGGGTTCCAGGACCTCCTTCTCTTCGTACCAGCACTGGTCCTGATCCTCCTCGCGAGCGTGCTGGTCTGGTTTGTCACCCGGCGCGACACCAAAATGGCGGTGCTCACCGCGCTCGGCCTGCTGCTGATCTGGAACCTCGGACTCTGGAGCCTCGCCATGCTCACTCTCGCTCTCGTCATCGTCTCGACGATCCTTGCACTTGCGATATCGATCCCGGTCGGGATCGCCGCTGCGGGCAGCGAGCCGCTGAACACCGCTCTCCGGCCGGCCCTCGACCTCATGCAGACCATGCCTTCGTTCGTCTACCTCATCCCGGCGGTGATCTTCTTCGGGCTCGGGAGCGTTCCGGGCATCATCGCGACGGTCGTCTTTGCGATGCCGCCGGCGCTCCGCCTCACGAATCTCGGCATCCGGCAGGTGCCCCGTGAGTTGATCGAGGTCGCGGACGCTTTCGGCACCACGCCCCGCCAGAAACTCTTCAAAGTGCAGCTTCCAGTCGCACTCCCCACCATCATGGCAGGGGTGAACCAGTGCATCATGCTCGCCCTCTCCATGACCGTCATCGCATCGATGATCGGGGCGGGAGGGCTCGGCTACCAGGTGCTTGTGGGGATCCAGCGGGTGAATATCGGCATGGGATTCGAGGCGGGGCTTGCCATCGTGATCCTCGCGATCATCCTCGACCGGATCACCCAGAACCTTGTGCCGCAACATGGTGAGAGCCGGTGACCTGTCCCAAAAATATCTTTGAGAAGAACAAGCGGTCTGCTCATCCTCCCGCATCTTCTCTCGTGCTCTTCAAACACATAACGGATAACCGGCGCATCGGGAATGGTTTTCCGGCCGCCCCCCTCTTAAAATCCGGTTTAAGGGAACTTCCGTCTGTAAAACGGAACCCGTGAACTACCCCGCCCTGAAGGACGGGGCTTCCTGCTTCATCCTTCCTCTACTGAGGCAAGTCCACAGGCTCTATGGCGCGTTCCGCACCTGCTACCCCGACAAGGTTCT
>DASQ01000061.1 GCA_002503885.1 Methanoculleus marisnigri
TAACACGTACTTAGAAAATAGTGTGAAGAGTGGGACCCCTGACCTTAACCTGACGCCGATGGGTCCTCTCCGGCCCGCACGTTCAGGGAGGAGATCTCGCGGCCCTCTGCGATCGATGGGGACTCCACGAGAGCCGGATCGGTTTTGCGTGCCGCCGCTGTCCGGCCGGCGACATCCTCGTGCGGGAGAAGGAGGTCCTCGCCTGGGCCGTCCTCGGCTTCCTCTACGTCGACGGCGGCACGGATGCGCTGCGGGCCGTGGTGCCGCTGTTTGCGTACGGTCCTGAGATGTAGGGGCCGAAGAAAGGTATACATACCTTCTGGCCCCGGGAGACTCTCATGGACACCCGTGCTCTCCGTGAGTTCATCCGGCTCGGTCGGTTCCCCTTCCTCCTCTTGGGGTTCCTCCCGTTCACCGCCGGGGCGCTCCTCGCGCTTCTCCTCGGGGCCCGGTTCACCCCGGCGCAGTTCCTCCTCGGCTACGCGGCCATGGCAGCGGCGCACCTCTCCGTCCACTACAGCAACGACTACTTCGACGCCGACGCCGACCGGTTCGTCGAGACGACGGCGATCTCCGGGGGGAGCGGCGTCCTCCCCGCCAACCCGGGGCTGAAGCCCGCGGCGCTCTTTGCGGCTGTCGCCCTGATGACGGTCTCGCTCCTGATCGGCTACGCCTTCCTGACCATCTACGCCTACCCGGCAGTCTTCCTCGCCTTCGGCATCGCCGGCAACCTGCTGGGATGGTTCTACACGGCGCCGCCGATCGCGCTTGCGTACCATAAACTCGGGGAGGTCACCAACATGATCACCTTCGGCCTCCTGATGCCGGGCGCGGGCTATTTCGTCGCGACGGGGACGCTCGACCTCGCCTTCTTCGCATTTGCCCTCCCGCTCTGTCTCTACGGGCTTGTCTTCATCGTGAGCGTCGAGATCCCGGATATGGAAGGTGACTTCGCCGGGGGGAAGCGGACCCTCGTCGTGCGGAAGGGCCGGATCTACGGATTTTACCTCATCACCCTCGCGGCGACCCTTGCGACCGCGACGCTCCTCCTCTTTGCGCTCACCGGGACTTTTGCCCCTGTGGACTTCCGGCCGGTGGCGCTGATCTCCGTGATCCCGCTCGGGCTCGCTCTGTGGGGGTTCTCGAACCGGTGTGCCGGACGGGCATGCGCCCTCCGGTACGCCACGGCGAATATCATGGGCTATTTCGCATTTCAGGGGCTGGTAGTCCTCTACTTCGTCCTCGCGGCCACTCAGGCCTGACCGGGCTGCACCTCCACCGTCCGCTCGAAGGGGACCTCGAAGGTCGCAATGCCGAAGTCAAGGACTCCCGACCCCGTCACCCGGAGCGTGACCGCTCCGTCCGCGAGGCCCCGGAGGAGTCCCTGCACGAGCCGCAGGTTATCGACGGTCACCGGGATGGAGATTGCCGTCTCGGCATCGGGCTGGATTGCAAACCCTCCCCGCTCTCCGTGCGCGAGGAAGACCCATTCTCCGCCGTCGAGGAAGTAGACGTCGAACGAGACCCGGGTCAGGGTGGCGCCGATGGGGTTGGGGTTGTGGATGATGAGGTGCAGCGAGAGGTCGGTGCTTCGTGGGGTGACATTCTCTATCTCGACCCCGCTGAGGGTGATGGTCGGCTCCTGGAGCGCGGGAACCGCACAACCGGCGCTGCATAGCAGGACGGCGACAAGGAGGGTGACGGCGGGGCGCCAGATGCACCCTGCCGGGATAGAGGTCTGCCGTGGCCTCATGGTCTCCCTCCTATGAGCCGCCCCCGTAGGAGAGCACCGGTTCGATGAGGACGTACTTCCTGACGATGATGTTGTCGGCGTAGAAGTGGTGCGGGTCGCCGGAGTACCACGAGGAAGACCCGATCAGCGCGAAGTCGTCAAAGATTGTCTCGCTCGAGACCAGCGAGCCGTCGGCGAATCGCATGGGCGCACTCCCCAGGTACTCGCCGTCCATCCATGCGTGTTCGGTGGCACGCGGCGTATCCAGAACGACCTTGATGTGATACCAGGTATCGGTCCTGGCCCGGGCGTCGGCGGAGAAGTTCCGGTGTTCCCCGTCGTAGTGCTGCACGGAACCGTTCCGGAGGTGAAGGGCATACAGGTGGTTGGTCCCGTTCCAGGCCTGGATGTAGCCCGAACCGCACCACCGCCCGAACTCACTGACCCGGAAGTCCCCTTCGATGACCAGCGGACCTGCCGAGATGTTCGTGAGACATACCCGGTTGCTGCCGAACTCCGGGAGGTCGGGCTCGGAGACGCTGAGATCCCCGGCGTATGCACCGCCGCGGACGACGTCCGACTGGATCCTGCCGTTCGAACCGCTGAACGACCACCGTGAGAGATCGCCCACCTCATAGTCCTCAAAGAAGAGGAAGACGGCGTCGGGATCGCTTGCGCTCCCGGCCTCCGGGTTGCCGTAGAGCATGGTGATCGCAGGCGTCTTCGCCGGAAGGGCGAGCCAGACACGGGCGTAGGCACCTTCGCTGACATTCTCTACCCAGTAGGGGATGGGGATCGCTTGAGTGTCCACGAACCGGATATCGGTGAAGTCCGGCCGCATCCCCGGGAGGTGGGTGGCGTTGAAGGAGACCGCAAGACCATCGGTGCCGGAGGGGTCGCCAACCGAGATTGCCTGCTGTCGGGCGAAGGTCTCGACGGTCGCCGTGGTGGTGACGACGGATGTCCTGGTCGCGATCGAGAGCGTCACGTTGTAGGAGCCCGGGTCCGGGTAGGTATGCACCACCGATCGTTCCCCCGTACCGGAGGTCTCCTGCCTCGTCCCGTCGCCGAAGGACCAGCTCCGGGAGACAACGTCGGCGATGCCGGACGTATCCGTAAACTGGACACTGGCGGGGGTCCCGGCGTACGTGACGTTTGCGGTAAGCGCCGGTCCGGTCGTGGGCACGGCGCCGGCAGGGACGATGAGGAGCAGCACGATGACCCCTCCGATGAGAATGATCCAGCCGTTATCCATGATGCTGCCCCATGTGTCCCCGCCCCTATATGCGTGTAGCGGCCGGCCGCACCCCAATGCTGATGCTCCGCGGGGAAGCACGGTACACCGGTGAGTACCGTGAACGACGCCATCACGATCGCGATCATCGGGGGAGGCCCCGCCGGACTCTTCTGCGCTCTGCAGGCAGCCGGGGAAGGGAGGAGCGTGGTCCTCTTCGAGAAGAAGCCCGCCCCGGGGCGAAAACTCCTGGTTGCGGGATCGGGGCAGTGCAACATCACCCATGACGGGGAGATCGCCGGCTTCCTCTCTCATTACGGTGATCACGGGGCGTTTCTCCGGCCCGCGCTCATGAACTTCACGAACCGGGACCTTATCGCCTTCTTTGCCGCCAGGGGGCTCACGATGAAGACCGAACCCGGGGGGAAAGTCTTTCCGGAGACCCGGAGGTCCGCCGATGTCCTGGCCGTCCTCCTCGCGGAGTGCACCGCCCGCGGGGTGGACATCCGGTGCGATGAAGCCGTCCAGTCCGTCGAACGGGACGAAGACGGGCTCCTCGTCCGGACACAGAAGGCGACCGTCCGGGCCGGCGTGCTCGTCTTAGCCACCGGCGGGGCCTCCTACCCCGCCACCGGATCGACCGGGGACGGCTACGTCTTCGCCCGGGCCCTCGGGCAGCCGGTCAAGGAGATGGCTCCGGCGCTTACCCCGGTCTACGTCGCGGACTACCCGTTCGCCGACCTTGCCGGGATATCGTTTGAGAACCCGACTCTCGCTGTCTACCGGGACGGGAAGCTGGTTGCCCGGCATGCCGGCGACCTCCTGCTGACGCACACCGGCCTCTCGGGCCCGGGCATACTCGACGCCTCGCGCTACATCCTCCCGGGCGACGAGCTCCGGGTCACGTTCCTCCCCGGGATGAAGGCGGAGGAGGTGAGGAAGCGGGTCGCCGACGGGGTTGCAGCGGGTGGGGTCCGGCAGGTAAAGACCGTCCTCTGCGATCTGCCCCTCCCTGAACGGTTCGTCCGGCGGCTGCTCGACCTTGCCGGCGTCCTCCAGGGGGAGACCTGTGCCCAGCTCCCGAAGAAGGCCCGGAACGCACTCGCCGCATCGGTCGCGGAGTTCTCATTCAGGGTGGAGAGGCTCGGCGGATTTTCCGAGGCGATGGTGACGAGGGGCGGGGTCGCCCTCGAGGGGGTCAACCCAAAGACGATGGCATCAAAGACCGTGCAAAACCTCTACTGCATCGGCGAGGCGCTCGATATCGACGGTGATACCGGGGGGTACAACCTCCAGGCCGCGTTCTCCACCGCGGCCCTCGCAGCGCGGCATATCGCCGGTCTTCAAGCACCCCGGTGACCCCACCGGTCCTGGGAATCTTTTTTGCGCCGGCTCAAAGTCCCGGCCCGCCCTCCCGATCAGCCCGGAGCTGGTCCCTGTTAAGGTGCGCTCCGGAGCGCCTTTTCTCAGCAGTATCCCGGCAAATCTTATATCCATCATATACATGGGCGTATCAAAATAGAAGTCCTAATATACCGATGTAGGCATTAAAATATATTGAGACAATAACGTGCTTTGGAGCATTATTAACGCGATTCTTCTCCTCTCAGTCCTCATCCCCCAGGGACACCTGATCTACGATGCCGGGTTTGCCGATGCCGGGATAAGCGCCACCGAAGGGACTTCAGTGGACGACCTGGCCCTCTTTTCTGCACCTCCCGAGGTCCTCCGGGAATCTTCCCCCGATGCACTCATCGATGCGGTGGGCCGGACGACGTTTGCCTGCGTCGACGGTTCCCCCCGCCTCTTCCCGGTGGGCCTCAACGCGACCCTTGCCCGTGGGGTAGGCGACTGCACCGACCTCGCGCTCCTCAGGGCGGAGATCCTTTGCCGGAACGGGATCGCTGCCCGGCCGGTCCACGGCCTCATGGTCTGGGATGCGGAGACGTTCCGGACCAATGCCCTCCACGTGGAGGTCTTTGGGAGGGGCGTTGCCGTCCACGACTGGATCGAACTCGGCGACGGCCGGACGATGGGCGCCTACGAAGGGAGCCCCGGGATCCGGTGCGTAAAGACCGGGAACGGGGTCTGTTTCCAGCCGGTCTTCGAGGCATTGGGATACCTCTGAACGGGGGTTGAACCCGGCCTTTGGGAAGATTCAATATCAGCCGCGCCAAACGGGGGGTATGAGCTTACTCACAGGGCTCCTCGCTCTGATCCTGGTGGTCGTCATCGCGTTCGTCCTCTACAAAATCGTCAAGAGCGTGACGGGCCTCATCATCAACGCCGTCGTGGGCGTGATCCTGCTCTGGTTCATCAACCTCCTCGACCTGATGAGCCTCGTCGGCCGGCCCGACATACCGATCAACCTTATCACCGTCCTGATCTGCGCTATCGGCGGGATCTTCGGCGTTTTGATCACGGTGGTGCTCCACCTCCTCGGGATACCGCTGACACTCTGAGGAGCGCCTAAGCGGCCGGAGCAGCAATCTCCACGATTGTCCGGGCGAACTCCTCGATCGCCGGGCCGAACTGTCCGGCATCGACCTCGCTCTCCAGCGTGGAGGCAGACGAGACGAACCGCATCCCCTTTGCTTCGAGGCCTTTCCTCACGACCGCGACGGCCTTCTCCGCGAGGACCGAGAACGGTTTTCCCGAGGCGTTCGAGACCAGAGCAAGGTACTCGTTGATGTAGGGCGGGACCTTCCGCGACCAGACCGGGGTTGCGACGACCAGGTAGTCGACACCGGCGAGATCCGTCTGCGCCGGGCGAATGGCTGCCCGCATCCCGAACGCCGCCATCACACCCCCCCTGACCACGCCCGGCCCCGGGGCCGGTTCGATCCTCTCAAGCCTGCCGCCGACCTGCTCCGCGCGCGCCGTCGCCACCTTCCCCGTATGTCCCTGCCATGAGTAGTATACGATGAGGATCATCACCATCACTCCGGATGGGAGGTGAACTACCCCCAGCTTACGCAGGGGGCTTCCTGCTTCATCCCCCTCCCCACCGGGAGCGAGTCCACAGGCCCTTCGGCGCGTTCCGCGCCTGCAAGTGCAACGTTCTTGATATTGATCGCGGCGTTCAGATCCCGGTCGTGGGTCGTGCCGCAGTCCGGGCACGTCCA
>DASQ01000100.1 GCA_002503885.1 Methanoculleus marisnigri
ATTTCCTATAAGGCCGCACGAGCAGGAGTGCCGGTGGTCTTAGTTGATCCGGCATACACGAGCCAGGGATGCTCGGTCTGTGGATATGTTGACCGGAAAAACCGGAAAACCAGAAACCTCTTTTGGTGTAGGGCGTGCGGCCACACCGAACCTGCTGACACAAATGCTGCGAAAAACATTGCCTTCAGGGCTGCCGCCAACCAGCCTATGGTAGCAGAAGCATCTCCGATGATTCTAGCTGCAAGCCCCCGGTTTTAACCGGGGGTAGTTGACTCACAGGCAGAAGCCCGGGACGACGGCGAACGGCAAGTAAGACCTTCTGTACCCGCCCCTCTGATCCCGGAGAGACACAATAGCAGATACAGGCAGAATTTTCTCATCAAGGGTGCTGTAGTATTTTAAATGTGGAACACATCCCACATCTGCACAGCATCATAAAAATAGGTTTAATAACCCGCATTTCACATAGTGGTATGAGGGGTGCTGGATATTACAATCGTAGCGTTCGCCCACCAT
The DNA here is from genome assembly GCA_002503885.1 of Methanoculleus marisnigri. Lineage (GTDB taxonomy): Archaea > Halobacteriota > Methanomicrobia > Methanomicrobiales > Methanoculleaceae > Methanoculleus > Methanoculleus marisnigri_B. The sequence goes on from DASQ01000100.1 coordinate 517, forward strand.
AAAGGTGGCACAGGAAAGACGACGTCGTGCCTCAACATTGCAGGATATCTCCAGAAAGATGGAAAACACGTTCTGGTAGTAGACTGCGATCCGCAGGCCAATGCCACCACGGGGCTCGGGGTCAACCCCGAAACCCTCGAACTGAGCATGTATGACGTCTTTATGAATGCCTTTGAGGGCTTTCCCGACATCGCAATAAATGATGTGATCGTCCCCACGGCAGCAGGAGTCGACCTTGCTCCGGCAACCCTGGACCTTGTGGGGGTTGAGCCCTACCTCTACGGTATCGAGGACCGGGCAGGGCTGCTCAGGGAGGCGCTCACCCCGGTGAGGGATGCCTACGACTTCATCCTGATCGATACGCCCCCGAGCATGGGCCAGTTCGTCATCAACGGCCTCGTCGCAGCGGACCATACCATCGTCACCCTCGACCCGGGCACCTTCGCCCTCAGAGGCATGGAAGCACTGTCAACAGTCTTTGGCGACATCAGAGAGATGCTCGGGGAAGACGTCACCGCAGATTTCGCCATTCTGACCCGCTGGAAGGGATCGGGCGACCCGGCGGCCGGAACGGGCAGCCTTGCACTCTTCCTGAAACGAATCTTTTCAGCCGGCCCCTCCGCAGAAGAGGAGAAGGAGAGGATGCGGCTGAAGGCGTTTGAGTCCGAGGTCAAAAAAGCGTTCAAGCAGGTATTCACCGTCCCCTACTCGCCTGCAATCTACGAGACACAGCAACGGGGGCTTCCCATCTCCCATTACGCACCCGAGAGTGACGCCGGCAGGGAATACCGGGCAATAGCAACTGCACTTCTGGAACGAGACGAGAAACATGATGAGGATGTGTATTAATGATCGATAAACCTGGAAGGAAAGCACTATTTACCGGACCGATTGTGCCGGGAACGACTGGACAGGCACAGAAACAGGGACCGGTGGTACTCCCCGAGGCGATCGAGGCTGCACTCCATGCGGGGCTTGACGGCGACAGTTCCGCAAAGATCGACCTTGCCGGCATTCAGGAGGAATTCCGGCCTCTGGCAGCATCGATCAACGCGCTGCTTGAGAAGAAGCAGGAGGAGAAGCAGGCCCTCAGGCGCCGGCTTGAAGAGGCCAGAGCGCTTCTGAAGGGATCCGATATGATCATCGAGCAGAACCCGATGCCCATGCTGGTCGTCGATCCGCAGTTCAAAGTAACTGTGGCAAACGCTGCTTATGCCGAGATGAGCGGGATCCCGATGGACCAGATGCTCGGCAGGAGCCTCAGAGACTTCAAAATAACGTCGCAGAAAGGTTCCGGCCTCCGGCAGGCGATCCAGGAGAAGAAGCGTGCGTATGCGGAAGTCACCGTCGAACTGCCCTCGGGCACCCATACGCTCGAGCAGTATGGCATTCCGCTTCTTGACAAGGAAAACGCGGTCGAGAGCGTCCTCATCGTCTACAACGATCTCACCAAACAGCGGGAGGGAGAGGAAGAGATCAAGGTCCAGATGGAGAATATTGCCGAACTGCAACGGCAGTCCGAGACGATCATCCAGGAGAACCCGATGCCCATGCTGGTCGTCGATACGGGGATGAAGATCCTCACGGCCAACGAGGCATATCTCAAGTTGACCGGGATCGATCGGTCGCGCATCACCACGATGACCCTGCGGGACTTCAAAGTTCACAACCAGAAAGGAGAAGGGATCAAGAAGCTGCTGACCGAGAAGGTGCGGGTTTTCGGCGAAGTGACGGTTGAGTTCCCCTCCGGCACCTACATCATGGAACAGTACGGGATCCCGCTCTTAAACGAGAAGAACGAACTGACAGGGATCCTGAACGTCTACAACGACGTCACCGAGCAGCGGGAGAGAGAGGACCAGATCCGGGAGCTGATGGAGAGCGCAAAGAAAGAGAGCGAGAGACTCGCAGAGAGCGCCCGGGAACTCGGGACCGCACTCGCCGCCATGGCAAAGGGCGACCTGACGGCATTCGTGGACGCAGAGGCAGGCGACCCTCTCCGTGAAGTCAAGAGCGATTACAACGCCTCGCTGACCGCCATCCGCGCACTCCTCGCGGACGTGGCAAAAGCGGCCCATCGGGTAGATATGACCTCAAAAGAGGTCAGCAAGAGTACCGACGAGATCATCCGGGCCACGGAGCAGGTCGCCACCTCGACGCAGCAGTCGTCGGAGGATGCACGGCGCCAGCTCGATAAGATCGAGGAGATCGGAACGGATATCAACGATCTCTCGGCGTCCATCGAGGAGATCGCAAGCACGTCGCAAGAGGTCATGGAACAGGCCTCGAAGGCGTCGAAGGAGGGAGACAATGCAGCCTCTCTCGGTGAAGTCGCAGCGAAGAAGATGCAGCTCGTCGAGGAGATCTCCAAACAGACCGTGGACGAGATCAGCACCCTCAACAGCCAGATGAGGGAGATCAACAACATCGTCAAGCTGATCACCGATATCGCCAATCAGACCAACCTCCTTGCGCTGAACGCAGCAATCGAGGCCGCCCGCGCCGGGGAGCACGGCCGCGGGTTTGCCGTGGTTGCAGGCGAGATCAGAAACCTTGCCGGGGAGTCCAAGCGGGCGAGCCAGGATATCGAGGACCTGATCCGGACGATCCAGGCGAGCACCGACAAGACCGCAGGCTCGATGCAGGCGTCCCACCAGGAGATCCAGGCAGGCATTGAGAGCGTCAACAAAGTCATCGAGGGCTTAAACCGGATCGTCAACGGCGTCGAAGTAGTCGCCCACGGTATCACCGAGATCACGAAGGCCACCGAAGACCAGGCGGGCTCCACCAACAATGTCATGCAGAAGATGGACCAGTCCACCCACATGACCAAGGAGAGCCTTGACCGGACCGAGGATATGGCGGCACTCGCAGAAGAGGTCAGTGCATCAACCGAGGAAGTCGGGAGTGCGTCGCACGAACTGGCAGGTATGGCCGAACAGCTCCAGTCAGTGATGAAACAGTTCAAGATTAACTAACAGGAGGAGAAGATGGCAGCATCCATAGACGTGGTAGAGTTCCAGCTCGGGAAGGAGCACTACGCACTGGATATCCAGATAGCACGAGAGATCGTGGAGATGATGCCGATCACTCCCCTTCCCCGTGCTCCCGAATACCTTGCGGGTATCATCAACCTGCGAGGCGAGATAACAAACATTATCGACCTCCGAGACCTCCTCGGGCTCCCTGAATCCGGAGAGGCCGAGAACAAAAAGATCGTCGTGCTGATGCCGGATGTGGCGAGCGGGTCGAATGTAGGGATCATCGTCGATGACGTTCACAGTGTCATTTCAATCCGTAACGAGCAGATCGAACGTATCAATGACGGCATCACGTCATCCATCAGCAATTATGTCAAAGCAATCATCAAGATAGGGGACGGAGAAGACGAGAGAACAAAGACCCTTATCATCTGGCTCGACGTCCAGAAAGTGATCAGCGACCTCGGATGCTATCAGAACGCTCCGTAAATCAACACCCGGTAAGAGTAGATTACCCCATGGATGCATTTATGTCGCTCCAGAAGAGCATCGAAAAACTGGTCCGGATCAAGTGCTCGAACTACAAGGAGGACTACATCAAACGGCGCATCCTCTCCCGGATGCGCCTGACGGACACCGCAGATTTCGAGGCTTACCATAAGTACCTTCTCGCGAACCCGCAGGAACTCGATCTGCTCAGAAACGCTCTCACCATCAACGTCACCAAATTTTTCCGCGATCCGGAAGTCTTTGAAGCGATACGACGGGAGATACTGCCGGATCTGGTCCGTCGCAGGGGGTCGATCCGGATCTGGTGCGCCGGCTGCGCCACGGGTGAAGAACCCTACTCGATCGCCATCCTCGTGCATGAACTGATGGCACTCCATAAAGACGTCACCGTAACGATATATGCGACCGATATCGACGCCGTAGTGCTGCAGAAAGCCGCGGCCGGGGTCTATGACAGGAAGGCGCTCGATAATGTGGACGAGAAGAAGATCCGCAAGCACTTTATCAGCCACGACGACGGCACGTTCGAGGTCCGTCCCCATATCAAGGGCCTCGTCAAGTTCCGGCAGCACGACCTGATGTCGGGTGTTCCCATCTCACGCTACCTCGACGTCGTCACCTGCAGAAACGTCACCATCTACTTCACCGAGAAGCAGAAGAACGACCTTACGCACCTTTTTTACTCTGCACTTGCCGTCGACGGTTACTATGTCATAGGCAAGACCGAGTACCTGGCAAGAGAGGTGGAGCACCTCTTTACACCGTTTAACGTCCTGCAGAAGATACTGCGCAAGGCTGCGTAGGAGTGGTCACCAGCGGTTGCCGCAAGAGTCCTTCTCCGTCTCGGTGTCGTCAAACTTCGACATCCGGTGCATGAAGGCCTTCCGGGCCTGGTAGCGCTTCAACTCGGAGAAGAGCAGGAAAAAGTTTACACCGACGACGATGATGATGAGCATGAGGCTGATCCAGAGCTGGCTGTCGTTCTGGGTTGTGATGAAGGTCGCTGCAAGGAGCACCACGAACGAGAGCAGATAAAAGATCACCCATGTGCGAACCTCAGTGATTTCCATGCTCTCATCAGGACGATACTCACGTCTCCGTATTAACAGTTCCGCTTTATAATCTCAACAAAGAGAGGAGGCAGGGTAAAACAGGGATATCTTCCCTCTCGAACCTCGATCTTCGACTCTCTGCGGGCAAAAGCAGAGAGTCAAACCCGAAGGTCTTTTTACCTGATACATCCCTCTAAACCTGTGGATAAAGGCGACGTCTTCAGCATTCTTGCCGCCCTGATCGTTGTCTCCGTAGTAGCACTGGTATTCCGACCGCCCGTAGCGGAGGCCGGGCCTGAGATTCCGGAAAGTCTCACCCCGACGCCTACCGTCACCGCTACCCCCGTACCGGCATCGCCCGCGCCGCTCGAACCCGCGAGGCTCTCCTATGTGACCCAGGTCTGGAATTACCCCTGCTGTCACCTCCCCGACAACCTGACGCTCTACGGAGTTTCCGACCCGCCCTGGAAGGGAACTGCTGATCGCATCCCGTTCGCGTACATCGAGGAGGGGCGAGGAGGCATCAGCGAGGTATTCCACGTGCCGTACGCGGTATGGAGGCTTAATTGCAGTGTCTCTGCAACAGTAAGGCCCGAGGCGGCACACTTCCGGATGGCGCTCGTGGAGCTGGAGAGCGGGACCATCGTGGAAGGGGCCGACCTGCACTATCCGGGCAGCATCATCAAAAACGTCGAGAGGGGAGGAAAGGATTTCTACCTCATCGTCAGCGTGAGTGAGGTCGATTCATACCGCATTACCCTGGAGACGCTCCCCGGGTACCTCTAACCTCAGATCTTTTCGACGGTGACTCTGACCCGATCTCCGGCCCGTACACCGTGACCTTTAGGGACATCGATGTTGAACCAGAGCACATCAGGATTCTCATGGCTCTTGTCCTGGGACATGAGGCAGTCTTTGTGGTCGTCGATGGTGGCCACAAACTCGACAGGTGCTTCGAACTCAATGATCTTCATGCCGTAGAATAGAGCGTCCCGGAATAAAATTATGATGCACGGGAGGTGACACGCCACGTCGTGCTGTTCGAGTAACTCCAGCGCCTGATGTCCAGCTCATCACAGATCTCCGAGAGGATAGCAAGGTTGATGCCGACCTCTTTCGGAGAAAGGCCCAGATCAGTTGCAATATACTTGGATTTGAAGTAGGATTTGCCTGTTCTTAGCCCGGACTTGAGATGATACAGGATCTTTCGCTGGGTATCACTATATTTTTCTTTAATACGGTCCTTTGTCGACATCGATTGATTCCCTCGTGAGCAAGTGCTTTTTGTCCAGATCAATATATATATCTACCCATTTGTGTTCGTAGAATTTTAAGAGGAATATACAAATCACTGTATATAAGTGGGCATCGTGGTGTCGATCGGTGGGACAAAGAGCATCATCTCCACTCCAGACAGCACAGACAGCCATCCCCTGCGCGGATCCGGGGAGAGAGAGGAGCGGGTCGCCCACGACAACGTTTCCCGACGCCGGGAGCGGCATCGGGGTCGTGGGCGACCCGATCGGGGCAGGGATAGGTCTCACGCTCAGGTGACTGCTCGCCCCGCTTCTCCCGGGGTCACCCGGCGTTCCACCATCACCTCCGGTTCCTCCAGATCACGACGAGGAGCCCGGCGACTGCAACGGCCAGGATGACGCCGATGAACGACAGGGGAGCTGCAGGTGTCGGGCTTACGTTAGCCTGGGCCGCCTGTATCGGCGTGAACGTCGGCAGATCAGCCGTGGCAGTCTCTGCCGGCGTCGTCTCCATCGTCGCCTCATCCGTCCCGATCACAACGGGAGGGGAGGTCTCGTTGGCGGTCTCGTTGTCCGGGGTCTCGTTGGCGGTCTCGTTGTCCGGAGTCTCGTTGACGGTCCCGCTGGTAGTCTCGTCCAGGGTTTCCTCGGGGGTCTCTTCATCCAGGGCCTGTACTACGGTCTCGTTATCAAGGGTCTCCGTTGGGGTCTCGTCCAGCGTTTCATCGTCCAGGGTCTCTACCGGAGTCTCGTCCAGAGTCTCCTCGGGGGTCTCCGTCGGGGTCTCTACCCGGGTCTCGTCGGGTGGTGTCGGAGGGAGAGTCCAGGTCAAAGAAGTCCCGGGTGCTGTGCTCTGGGCTGCCACGGGAGGCACAACAGCCGCTGCTGCCACAAGAAGCACAACCAGGAGTGCTCTCCATGTCCATTGGTTTCCTGCCATGAGAACTCCCGTTTGGCATAATCCTATTTTTATATTTCGGTCGTTTTCAAAATCGTATCGACAGCTAACTGTCCGATGCGCCCCACAACATGGCGACACCTCACTGTTGCACAGCAGTGAACCATCAAAAAACGAGATGCCGGTACAGTGATCCGGACGTGAAATGTGGGCAGCTAAAGACCCTTTTATCGTGGCTGGTCCCGGAGGCGAATCCCTGTCTGCGGCCTTTCAACAGAGACCGACCTGCCGTACTGTCAGCGGGAAAGAAGTAGCGATCAGATTGGTGCTTCACCAATCTTCCGGATCAGGTTGTCGACCACCACATCGCGCATTCCCTCCACGAACTTGATGCTCCCAACGACAAGGTGGCCACCGCCGCTCACTCCTCCGCCGGAGATCTCGCTATGGAGTTCGCGCACCATTCGCGGAATGTTCATCATGACGCCACGCGAACGCAGGACGGCAAAGTCCGGCCCGAACCCGATCGTGACGACCGGTTCTCCCGGGTGCGCCCGGACCAGCCGGTCATGCACCTCCCCCGAAGTCTTGCCGGGCGGCGGGAACGTGAACCGGTGGGCAAAGAGTTCCACGTCGAGCATGAAGAGGTGGGCGCCGTTTTCGAGCATCCGGCTCTTGACGTGGGGCATGATGGCCTCCAGCTGCTCCTCGATCGCGTGATTCGCTTCATCGACCAGCAGGTTGACGAACTCTTTATGGCGTTCCGTGTCGCCGGCGAGGTTCAGGATAGTCTTGACGATCTCTCTCCCGTCGCTGAACCGGAGCCAGAACTGCTCGTAGTCGAGCGCCAGCGCGATCGCGCGGCAATCGTCCTCCGAATACTCAGGCGCGGCAACGGCGAGGTAGCGGGCACGCTCCGGCGCTTCGCTCCGGTCGCCGAGCGCCGCGACCGCCGGCAGGTGCCGTATCTGATTCTCGACTGCCGGATTGACCATGCGGGCGACCTCTGTGCCCAGCATCCCGGCGGTGATCCCGTAATCGCCGCCCACATGATAGGGGTTGACGTGCCCGATCAGGTAATCGTCCACGATCTCGTCGGGGTGGTGGTGGTCCACGACCATCACCGGGAGACCGAAGATCCGGGTCACCTTCAGCGACGGCATGTCTTCCTCGGTGGACCCGTTGTCCATCAGGAGGATCATCGGCATCTTCTGCCCGTAGCGGACGTTGTCCTTGAGGGCGAAGTCGAGATCCCGCGTGATATCCTCGATCTCATAGAACGGAGCCTTGGACGGGGACCGCTTGAAGAGGAAGAACTCCGCATCGAAGTCCCCGCCGCTCTCCCGAAGCAGTGCGGTCACCGCCTGCTCGATGGCAACGGCAGCGCATATGCCGTCGGCGTCCGCGTGGTGCCGGAGAATGATCGGCCGGGCCGACAGGACCGCTTTCCGGATCTCCTTTGCTACCTGGCGCATCTGCGGCCTCAAGGCTTCCAGAACCTCACTCTCCACGAGGAACGGGATGTCGGACGGTTCCGCACGCTCATCGAGCGCCGCATCGATACGCCCCCTGACCCGTGCCGCATCCTCCGGCTCCAGGACGGCCATGGACGCGACCTCGATCTGGAGCTGGTTGTTGCGCTGCATCACCTCACCCGTGAGGGCGACGATATCCCCGAGTTCGACCTCGGGATAGGCCCGGACGCCCGCCTCGATGAACGCGGCCCCGTTCGCGGTGCCGGACTCGTCCACGATGGTGAAGATCGTCGGTCCCGACGTCTGCTTGACCTGGACGATCTCGCCCTCGATCAGCACCGTTCTGCCGATCTTCTTGCCGATATCGGCAAGAAGCACGCTCGTCGTCTTCTTGGTCACGTTCTCGGTCTGGTAGACGGTCGGCGTGACCTCCTCGAGGTCGATGTTGCCGTTGCTCCGGATCTGGAGGACGTGAACGATGATCGGATCGCGTTCCTCGTGCTGCACCCTCACGTTGCTCTTATGAACGAGCCCCTTGACCCGGTCGTTTAGCTGGACGAATACGCCGAACGGAGCAAAACCCTGCACCCGTCCCAGGTAACTCTTTCCTTCCTCCACCTCGTCGATATCGCAGTTTGCACCGAGGCGGTAAACAATTGTATCTTCCGTATCTCCCATAGTAGTTCACCTAATTCATTCTTCGGGCATCTCGACGGCGTAGCCGGCAAGTTCATAGAGCCGGCACTCACCGTCCCGTCTGCCCTTGGCGATAATAATATCCCCACTCTCCAGTCGGACACTCTTCCCCGGGCGGTAGACCCACCGGTCGCCGTGCTTGATGGCGAGCACGACCATCCCGGTCACCGTCCCGAGCGACGCCTCCTTGAGGGTCCTCGCCACGAGCGGCGAGGACGCCGCCACGGGTATCCGCGTGATGATCTCGTCCGACTCGCGGACGATCTTTTTGAAGACCGGCGGGATCTCGATGTCACGCAGGAGGACGTCGACGATGGAGTGGGCCGAATCGCTGATCGCCTGCGCAAACGAGGACATATACAGGAGGCCCCGGAGGTAGCGCACATCGTCGATCTTTCGTGCTGCTTCAAGGATCCAGAGGTCCAGGTCGTAGCGCATATCATCGAGCGTCGAATCAAGGGCGACCACCTCGTGCGCCACTTCCTTGTTGTTGAAGAGCAGGGAGGTGTACGCCAGCCCGACAGAGAGCTCCGAGAGATTCTTCATCTCGATGATCAGCTGGACCGCCCGGTCAAGGTCGTCGACCTCACCCGCATGCGAGGGTTCGCCCCCGGGGCGCTCCATCGCCCCCGCCATCAGGAAGAGGATATCCTCTCCGGCTTCCGGGCCCCGCGATATCAGGATATCCCCGCTCTCCACCCGGGTGGTCCTGTCGGGATCATAGATCCAGCCCTTTCCACGCCGGATGGCAATCACCTGCATGCCCGTCGTGCTCTGGACTTTGAGGTCGCCGAGCGTGTGGCCGGCAAGATCGCTTCCCGGGCTGACGATGACCCGGGCGACGATCTCTTCGGCCTCAGGGAAGACGCGCTTGAGTTTTGCCGGAAACCTGATGTCTTTTAAGATGAGTTTTGCTATGTCCGAAGCAGAGTTCGCAATCCTCTCCGCCGCCTCGGCAACCTGGAGCATGCCGCTCATCGCTTCTGCTTCTTCGAGGCGCCTGGCACCGAGGACACTCTGAATTCTGGCCTGGTAGACCAGTTTGTTCATGCTCTCCTCGAGATTGATCACTTCGAGCGCTATCTCTTTACTGTCGAAGAGGATCGCAGAGTAAGAGAGATCAACCATCAGCTCGGAGACATCCTTCATCTCGATCAGAGCGTCTTTGAAACTGATCGGCTGGTATTCACGTTCCGTCATGGGTCTGTTAACCGTTGTTTTCATATACTTTTCACTTACAACAGCAGGCCTATCACTGCCACGAGCGTAGCTGCACCAATCAGGTCGATCAGGCTCGTGATGACAGGGATCCCAAAGTTATCGGGATCGAGACCATACCGGAATGAAAGGCTGGCAGTGACGTACGCCACGCCGTTCACCAGTGTCATGACGACCAGACCCGCTACAAGGCTGATAATGACCAGCATTCCAAGGCCGGGGCTGTTTAGCCCCATGAGCACCGCCGCACCATGCGCGATGAGCGCCAGCAGTGGAAGCAGTATCAATGTATAGAGATAGGAAATAATAAAATGATGCACGACGCCGCGCTCGGGGAGGAACGAGGGGTTGAGCTCGCCGGTATGCATCCCCGTCGATAGGCGCGACCCGAGAATGCCGCCTATCGACCCGAGACCACCCATAAACGGGGGTATCAGGACGAGAAAGACCGCGAGCGCCATCAGTCTGTCGAGATTGAGCGAGTAGGTCAGACCGGCCAGCGTGCCGAGGACGCTGAGCGGGATGAGGAGGTAGAGGTTCTCGCGGACGATTGGGCCGATCGCCCTGGGCCGCTGCCGGGTGTAGAGGATAGTGACGGCGGCAACGGCGACCACCACCACGCCGAGCACCAGGCGTGCAGAGGGTGGGAGGGACACGACGAGTGCCGCGGAGAGGATGAGGATCGGAAGCGTGACGATATCCCCGGAGGTGGTGACGGTCGGGGCAGCGATCATGTCGAGGTCGAGGCCGTAGCGGTAGCTTACGAGCACGATGACCAGGGTGATCCCCATTACGACCAGCCCCGATACGATGCCACTGACGACCGAGATCAGCATGAGATCGGTGACGCCCACCACGGGAAGGCCGAAAAGGAGGCTCACCGCGTAGGCAAAGATGCCGAGGATGAACGCTATGAGAATGGTTATCACGAACGATGCGCGGATGTTGTCGCCGAGGACAGAGCCCTCATGGAAATCGATGGAGAACTCTCCAAGGTGCATCGACGACGACAGGCGGGACGCAAAGACCCCGGCGATGTTCCCCCGCATATCGATGATCGACGGCAGGAGCACCAGCAGGCCGGGGATCAGCGCGAGGGCCTCACGGGCGGAGCCGAGGTAGATACCGGCAATGCTCGAGGCAACGGCACTGACGAGCAGGGCGCCAAGACCGGTCAGTATCAGGCGGCTCTGGCTGGATAGGCCCTGCTCCATCCCCATCACCGTCCATCTCAATCACTCCGGTACGGGATCTCCAGAACGGCCAGATCGGCCGGCAGGATCACGTCTCCCTCATATTGTCGCTTTGCATCGCGTATATGGTTTACTGTGCTGGTATAACGGGAACTTATGTGCATCAGGGCAAGCATACGGGCGTTCAAGGCGACCGCCGCCTCCCCGGCCTCCCCGGCAGTGGAGTGCAAAACCTCCCGGGCGCGGTCGCTCTCCTGGTCGTCGAACGTGGCGTCGTGGATCAGGATATCTGCGTCCCGGAGCATCGCGGTGATCCCGGGGTGGTGCTGGAGCGGCCGTGTGTCCCCGGTATAAACTACCTTCCGCCCCGGACGCGGCTCTCCCAGCACATCGGCGGGCCGGATCTCGGTCTCGACGCCGTCGCGGACGATGCGGACCGCTTCCCCGCGCTGCAGCCGTCCGAAGAGCGGGCCCGGCGGGACACCGAGCGCAACCGCCTGCTCCCGGTTGAACCTTCCGGGCCGCTCGTCCTCCTCCATTACATAGCCGAGCCCCGGAATGCCGTGGTGCGTAGAAAACGCCCGGACGGTGTAGCCGTTGAAGGGCACGACCGAACCGTGCTCGAGGGAGTGAGCAGTGACGGAGAAGCCCCGGGTGTGGCGGCTTACCTTCTGCACGAGGTCGACGAACTCGCCTACCCAGGACGGGCCGTAGATCGGAAGCGGGTCGGTCCGTCCCATGAACGCGAGCGTCTCGACGAGCCCGAAGACGCCGAGGAAATGGTCGGCATGCCAGTGGGTGATGAAGACGGCGTTCACGGTAAACCCGGTTCGGGCACGCATCATCTGCTGCTGGGTGCCCTCCCCGCAGTCGAAGAGCAGGGTGTCGGAGCCCCGCCGGATCAGGATGCAGGAGGGGTTCCTCTGCGGTGAGGGGAGCGCTCCCGCCGTGCCGAGGAAATGAAGGTGCAGGGTCTCGCCGGCTATACGAACCACTTCCTGAATGCTGCAAGGCTCCGCTTTGCCTCTTCGAGTGTCCGGCCTTCGATAACAACCGGGCCGGAGTAGTCGCGGGCGACGACCTGCCCGACCTTCTCCCAGGCGATGGTCCCATCGCCGAGTGCCAGGTGCTCGTCCGACTTCCCGTGGTTGTCGTGGATGTGCAGGTGGCTGATCTCCCGGAGATGGGCAAGGAACGCATCGACCTGGCCGTTGGTGTTGGCGTGCCCCACATCGAGCGTGACCCCGATCCCCGGGATACCTTCCGTGAGGCCGAGTATCTCCTCGGGGTAGCGGCAGAGGAAGTCCTTGATGCTGATCATGTTCTCGACGCACGCAAGGATGCCGTGCTCCTCCGCAGACTTCCCGATCTCGACGAGTGCTGTCTTCTGCAACTCCCAGACCTTCTCGGGGACGAGTTTTCCCACGGGAGATACAAACCCGGGGTGGAACGTCACCCGGTCGGTCAGGTCGGCTGCGTGGTGGATGCAGCAGCAGGTCTGGCGGATGGACTCGCGCCAGATGGGGTAGTTTAACGATGCGAGGTTTAAGTCGCTGTAGGGAGCGTGAACGGTCGCGAGAAGGCCGGTGCTCTCGAGGCTCTCCCGGATAGCGGCAAAATTCTCGGGGTTGTCCAGGCGGTACTTCCCGTCGGCGACGATCTCCCAGCCGGTGTACCCGAGTTCCTCAAGCCCGAAGACCCAGTCCCGGGATTCCCAGACTTTTGATGAGGATGAAAAATACGGAGCAAGACTCATTCTATTCCTCCCGGCCGGCAGAGCAGGGCACGGATCTCTGCGGCAAACTCATCGAGTGTTCCCTCGTTCGTGATCCGGCAGTCCGCGAGATCGAGAGCCCGACCGAGCCCCCACCCGAGTTCCCGCTCATCGCGGACCCGGAGCTCTTCGGCGGTGAGGGAGTCGTCGGACCGGCCCCGGTTCGTGAGCCGCCGGTAACGCGTCTCAAACGACGAGACGATCCCGATGAGGGTGAAGTCGGGGAAGTGCTCCTTGAACGCCGCCACCTCGTAGTCCCCCCTGATGCCGTCGACCAGGACCACCGGAGCGGACTCTGCCTCGATGGCAGGGATGGTTATCCGGGCGATGGCGTCCATGCCGAGGTCCGCGCGCAACTTCCCCGACATTGCGCCGAGGTTCGCGTCCGTCGGCAGAAGGCCGGCCTCCTTAACCCGTTCTCGTATCGCATCCCCCATGACCACGACCGGAATCCCGAGGTCCCGGGCGATCTTCGACACCTCTCCTTTCCCGCTTGCCGGCATACCAACGATTCCAATGACTTTCATCAGGGCTCCTTCATCTTTGTTATGCTATCGTATCCAGAACAGCGGGCCGCACCGGTGAGAGACCGGCTGCAGGGTCCCGGCGGTGCAGGTTGCGGCGGCCGCCACAACTATCTCCATAAAAGTGGGTTGCAGACGATATTATGCTTAACGTCACCGGAACGGTTACTGCTCCGGGCCGTACCCGACCTCGCCGTCCTCCCGGGTCCGTATCCAGACTTTCCGGCCGAGCGGCGCCGCTACCGCCTCGAGTTCCTGCCGGGTCAGGGGGACGAAGCCCGGGGCCACCCCCTGCTGGAGCACGAGGTCGAGGTCGCGGGTAGCCTCTGCAATCGACGGGAGATCATCCTCGCGGCCCCGGAAGAGGGTGACCACGGTCTGGCAGGTCCCAAGGCTGCCGTCGGCCTTCGCCCGCTTGCAGACGGCGAGCGACTGCTTCACCGCATCGGCGGCAGCAAGTTCCAGGAGTTCGTCGTAGCGTTCCCACGTTGTCTTGATATCGAGCGCGATCATCTCCACCAGGTGCCGGCCGGTCAGGTCTTCGAGCACGCGGGGAAAGATGCCGTTCGTGTGCAGGCCCACAGAGAGCCCCATGTTCCGGGCGGCGGCGGCGAGGTGGACGAGCGCCGGCCCCTGCAGGGTCGGCTCCCCGCCGGAGAAGACTACAGCGCCTGCAACCGTGCGGGAACTCTGGATCATGGCGATGATCTCGTCTGCGTCGCGAAGGTCTTCGCCACCCTGGATGGCGATGTTATGGCAGTAGAAGCAGCGCGCGGGGCACCCCCTGAGGAAGACGGTGCAGGCCGCCCGCCCCCGCCAGTCGACGGTGCTGATCGGGACAAAACCTCCGAAATTAACGTGCAAACAATCACCAGACGGGATAGAGGTGCTCCTCTATTTCATGTAAGCCTTGGCTTTCCGGCTGTCAACTACCCCCGGTTAAAACCGGGGGCTTGCAGCGGGACCCCTTGTGGGGCACAGGGCTGCAATTTAATCGGTGCGAAGGTTGACGGTTCAAAAGACGTCCTTATTCGCACGGGCCGGTTGACGCGGCCCCTACCGATTATCCGTGGAACCACGGAATCACCGGCTACCTTTCGTAAATGGTTCAGAGCGCCGTTGACATCGGCGTTGATCAGGGTGCCCAGAGCACTCCGGTACAGTCCTCGCTTGATCCGCCGCTTCCTCCCATAGGGCGGTTTTCGGATCGGGTCGAGCGCGAGAGCGTCCACCTGCGAGGTGTATGCCTCGGAGTGCGAGTCATCGAACCGGATACCATACCCCTCGCACTTGCTCTTCAGCTTCTGCCGGAACTTGTGGAAGGG